>NZ_JBFBAO010000217.1:0-12012 GCF_040682255.1 Micromonospora sp. NPDC051296
GCACGCCCGGCACGGCCCGGCACGCCCGCCCGGCCCGGCACGTGCGGGAACGCGGGAGGTTAGAAGCCGAGGGCCTGAGCGCGGCGTTTGACCTCGCGGGCGTGGTCGCCGGCGAGGGCGGCGGCGGGGGAACCGCCGCGCAGGGTGTCGTCGGGCTCGTAGAGCCAGCGCAGCGCCGCCTCGTCGTCGTAGCCGGCGTCGGCCAGCAAATTGAGCACGCCGGGCAGGTGCTTGAGCACGGTGCGGTTGGCCACCAGGTCGGCCGGGATCCGGCGGACACCGTCGCGGCGTACCGCGATCAGTTCCCGGTCCCGGATCATCTGGTGGACCTTGCTGATCTGCAGGTCGAGCCGTTCGGCGACGTCCGGCAGGGTCAGCCAGCCTGCCGCGTCGGCGGGGCCGGCCTCGGGCAGGGCGCCAGCGGCGGGTACGGAGTCGGTCACCCGACCACCCTGCCACGTCGCCCCGGCACCGGGTCAACGGCCTCCCGACAGTCACCCTGAGCAGGGCGGACCCCAATCCCGTACCTGCGGTGTACCCGCGGGCGGCCACCCGGGCTGTAGCATCCTGTTCAACCTTCATCCTCCGACACATAGACTCCCTGCCGATGGACACACAGGTCGCCGACACGTTGCTGGGCTCGCTGATCGACGGGCGCTACCGCATCCGCGGTCGCGTGGCCCGTGGCGGCATGGCGACCGTGTACACCGCCACCGACGAACGACTCGAACGCACCGTGGCGGTCAAGATCATTCACTCGACCCAGGGCCCCCCGGGCCGGGCCGGGCTGGCCAGCTTCGTCGACCGGTTCACCGACGAGGCCAAGACGATCGCCCGGCTCACCCACCCCAACGTGGTTGCGGTCTACGACCAGGGCACCCACGCCGGGATGCCGTACCTGGTCATGGAGTACGTACGCGGGCGCACCCTGCGCGAGGTGCTGACCGAGCGACGCCGGCTCAACCCGGACGAGGCGCTGGCCATCACCGAGCAGATGCTCGCCGCGGTCGCCGCCGCCCACCGGGCCGGACTGGTGCACCGGGACGTCAAGCCGGAGAACGTGCTGGTCGCCGAGGCACCCAGCGGCGGCCCGGCGAACCTCGTCGACAGTGTGGTCAAGGTGACCGACTTCGGGCTGGCCCGGGCGGTCGAGGCGAGCACCGACCACGACAGCGGCAACCAGTTGATGGCCACCGTGGCGTACGTCGCGCCCGAGCTGGTCACCGACGGCCGCGCCGACCCCCGTACGGACGTCTACTCGGCGGGCATCGTGCTGTTCGAGATGCTCACCGGCCGGGTGCCGTACGAGGGCGACCGGCCGATCGACATCGCCTGGCAGCACGTCGACCGGGACGTCCCCGCGCCGTCGACCCTGGTGCCCGGTCTGCCACGGGTGCTCGACGACCTGGTCGCCCGGGCCACCCGGCGGGACCCGGCGGCCCGCCCCGCCGACGCCGGCGCTCTGCTGACCGAGGTGCGGGTGGCCCAGGACGGCCTGGGCAACTCGAACACCCACACCGCCATGCTGTCCCCCGTGGCCGACGGCCCGGCGGTGTCCCAGCCGACGATGGTGGTGTCCACGGTCCGCCCGACCGAGCGGCCCTCGTGGGCCCGGCTGCCGGAGGCCGGCACCCCCGCCCGGGGCCGACGCCGGGCGGCCCCGGACGACAGCGAGCACCTGGGCTCCCGCCTGGCCACGCTGCGTACCCGGCTGCTGGGCGACTCCAACGGCCGCCTCGCCATCGCCGCCGTCGTGGTGGTGCTCGGACTGGTGGCCGCGCTCGGCGGCTGGTGGTTCGGGGTGGGTCGCTACTCCACCGCGCCGGAGCTGGTGAGCATGAGCAAGGCCGAGGCGGAGGCGCAGGCGGCCCAGGGCGGCTTCACCCTGCGGTACACCGAGCCCCGGTACGACGAGCAGATCCCCCGCGACGGTGTGGTGGCGCAGGACCCGGCCTCGTCCGCCCGGATCCTCAAGGGCGGCACCATCACCCTGACCCTGTCGCTGGGTCCGGCGCAGTTCCCCCTTCCCGATGTGGTCGGCAAGGAGTTCGACCTGGCCGAGGCGGACCTGGTCAGCGCACAGCTGGAGGTCGTCAAGGGCACCGCCCGCTACGACGACAGCCTGCCGGAGGGCGTGGTGGTGGCCACCAAGCCGGAGGCGGGCAAGGAGGTCAAGCCGGGCGACAAGATCACCGTCATCCTCAGCAAGGGCCGGGCCCCGATCACCGTGCCGAACCTGGTCGGTAAGAACCTCAACGAGGCTCGCGCGCAGATCGCGCAGCTCGGCCTGGTGCTGGTGGAGCCGACGTACAAGCAGTCCGACAAGCCCCGCGACGAGGTGATCGGGCAGAGCCCGGCCGACGGCAGCGGCGTGGTGAAGGGCGCCCAGGTCCGGCTGGAGGTCAGCGAGGGTCCGCCGCAGGTGGCCGTACCCCGGGTCATCGACCTGCCCTGCCAGCAGGGCAAGCAGGTGCTGGAGAGCCAGGGCTTCCCGGTGGAGATCCAGTTCAACCCGGAGGCCGTCGTCCGGTTCCAGAACCCGCCCGAGAACACCCCGGTCCCGCCGGGCACCCCGGTCACCATCGGGTGCTTCTGATGGCAACCGGGAATCCGGGCCACCGCCCGGTCGGCTCGCACACGCCCACCTCGGGCGGGCTGGCAAAGGCGGCGCTGCCGTACCTCGACGCCGCCGGCTCAGAGGTGGCGCAGGTCTACGTCGGCAACTCCCGTGGGTGGGCGATGCCGGCCGGGGATCCGGCGCAGGACGCGCTGTTCCGCGACGGCTGCGCCGAGCGGGGCGTCCCGGTCTACATCCACGCGTCGCTGCTGGTCAACCTGGGTTCCCCGACCGCCGCGACGGTCGAGCGGTCGGCACAGTCCCTCGCCCACGCGCTGCGCCGGGGCACCGCGATCGGCGCGCGCGGGGTGGTGTTCCACGCCGGTAGCGCGGTGGACGCCGGGCACGCCGAGGCGGCGATGCGGCAGGTACGCGAGTCCCTGCTGCCGCTGCTGGACTCGGCCGCTGCCAGCGGCGGGCCGATGCTGCTGGTCGAGCCGAGCGCCGGTGGCGGCCGGTCGCTGGCCTGCCGGGTGGAGCATCTCGGGCCGTACCTCGACGCGGTGGACCGGCACCCGTGGCTCGGCGTCTGCTTCGACACCTGCCACGCCTGGGCCGCCGGGCACGACCTTGCCGCCGAGGGCGGCATGACCGAGACCCTGGACGCCCTGGTGGCCGCCGTCGGGGCGGACCGGCTGCGGCTGGTGCACGCCAACGACTCGAAGGACCTCTGCGGCTCCACCCGCGACCGGCACGAGAACATCGGCAAGGGCATGATCGGCGAACCGGCCTTCGCCGAGCTGATGCGCCACCCGGCCACCGCCAACGTCCCGATCCTGGTGGAAACCCCCACCGAGCGCCACGAGGGTCACGCCGCCGACATCGCCACCCTCCGCCGCCTCCTCCCCTGACCCAGCTGCCAGCTGCCCGCTGCCCGCTGCCCGCTGCCCGCTGCCCGCTGCCCGCTGCCCGCTGCCCGCTGCGGCGATCTTGCACTTTCGGTCGCCCTTACGCCCCTTTCAGGGCTTATGTGGCGGCAAAAAGTGCAAGATCGCGGGGTTCGGGAGGGCGGTGGGTCAGGCGCGGAGGATGCGGGTGAGGATAGTGGCGGCGCGGGTGATGGCGTTGTCGGTGACGTCCATGTGGGTGACCAGGCGGGCCGTGCGGGGGCCGAGCACTGAAATGAGTACGCCTTCGGCGCGGGCGGCGGCGGCCAGGGCGGGCGCGTCCAGGGGTGCCTTGGTCAGGTCCAGCGGCACCAGGTTGGTGCGCACGGTGGCGGCCAGCACCCCGAACGGGGCGATCGCCTCGGCCAGCCGGGCCGCCTTCGCGTGGTCCTCGGCGAGCCGGTCGACATGGTGGGCGAGGGCGTACCGCCCGGCGGCGGCCAGGATGCCGGCCTGACGCAGCCCACCGCCCATCCGCTTGCGGATCACCCGGGCCCGCTCGATCTTGTCGGCGGTGCCGACGACCAGCGAGCCGACCGGTGCACCGAGCCCCTTGGACAGGCAGACCGACAGCGTGTCGAACAGCGCGCCGTAGGTGGTCAGCGGCACCCCGTCGGCGACGTGCGCGTGCCAGATCCGGGCGCCGTCGCAGTGCAGCGCCACCTGCGCGACGTCCGCGACCTCGCGCAGCTCACGCAGCGTGGCCAGCGGAATCACCCCGCCACCGCCACGGTTGTGGGTCTGCTCCACGGCGATCGCCCGGGTGGGCACCGCCCAGTAGCCGTCGGGACGGATCATGCCGGCGACCGCGTCGGGATCGATCTCCGCGCCCACCGCCGGCCAGGTCCGCGAGGTCATCCCGCCGTACGCGGCGGCAGCCCCCATCTCGTACGTGACCACGTGCGCGTCGGCGTCGCAGAGCAGCTCCGCGCCGGGCGGCACCAGCAGTTGCAGGGCGATCTGGTTGGCCATCGACCCGCTCGGGCAGAACAGCGCCGCCTCGTGCCCGAACAGCGCGGCGACCTCGGCCTCGAGGGCGTTGACCGTCGGGTCCTCGCCATAGACGTCGTCGCCGACCTCGGCGGTGGCCATCGCCTCCCGCATCCCAGCGGTGGGCCGGGTCACCGTGTCCGAGCGCAGGTCGATCAACATGTCTCCACTTTCGGTCGCGTCAGCCACGGTCATTCTTTCGGCTGCCGACTGCGGGGCTCGCAAGCTCACTCCTCGCGTCAGCCACGGAGCATCTCCGCTACCAGGAAGGCCAGCTCCAGCGACTGCTGAGTGTTCAGCCGCGGGTCGCAGGCGGTCTCATACCGGTCGGGCAGGTCGAGGTCGGCGATGCCCTGTGCGCCACCGAGGCACTCGGTGACGTCCTCGCCGGTCAGCTCGACGTGCAGGCCGCCCGGGTGGGTCTCCAGGCCGCGGTGCACCTCGAAGTAGCCCAGCACCTCGTCGACGATCCGGTCGAAGTGGCGCGTCTTGTAGCCGTTGGACGACTCGTGGGTGTTGCCGTGCATCGGGTCGCACTGCCAGACCACCTTGGCGCCGGCGGCGGTCACCTTGGCCACGATCGGCGGCAGCGCGTCGCGGACCTTGTGGTTGCCCATCCGGCTGATCAGGGTGAGCCGGCCGGGGATGTTGTCCGGGTTCAGCTTCTCGCACAGCTCGATCGCCTCGTCCGGCGTGGTGGTCGGGCCGAGCTTGACCCCGATCGGGTTGGCGATCCGGGAGATGAAGTCGATGTGCGCCCCGTCGATCTGCCGGGTGCGCTCGCCGATCCACAGGAAGTGCCCGGACAGCCCGTACGCCCGGGCGCCGGAGACCCGGGTCAGCGCCCGGTCGTACTCTAGGGCCAGGGCCTCGTGCGAGCAGTAGAGGGTGACCGTACGCAGCGCGTCGTCGTCGGTCATCCCGCAGGCCCGGATGAAGGCCAGCGCGCGGTCGATCTCGCGGGCAATCGCCTCGTACCGCTCGCCGGCCGGGGAGTTGCGCACGAAGCCCTTGTTCCAGTCGTGCACGGCGTGCAGGTCAGCCAGCCCGCCGGCGAGGTAGGCGCGAAGCATGTTCATCGCGGCGGCCGAGTTGGCGTACGCCCGGATCATGCGCTGCGGGTCGGCGACCCGGGCCTCCGGGGTGGTCTCCAGCGAGTTGATCATGTCGCCGCGGTAGGCCGGCAGGCCCCGGGCGTCGGTCGGCAGCGACCGGGGCTTGGTGTACTGCCCGGCGACCCGGGCCACCTTGACCACTGGCAGCGACGCGCCGTAGGTCAGCACGATCGCCATCTGCAGCAGTGTGCGGGCGTTGGCCAACAGGTGGCTCTCGGTGTTGTCGGCGAAGGTCTCCGCGCAGTCGCCGCCCTGCAACAGGAACGCCTTGCCCTCGCAGACCAGCGCGAGGCGCTGCCGCAACTGGTCGACCTCGTACGGGGCGACCACCGACGGCACCGTGTCGAGCACCTTGCAGACCTCGGCGACCTGGGCCTGGTCCGGCCAGGGCGGGGTCTGGGCGCGCGGCAGATTCCGCCAGCGGTCCAGGCCGAGGGCCTCGTCCTCGGCGGAGTCGACGGTCGGGCGGCTGGTCTGCAGCACCGGGCTGCCCACCGCCGGATGGCTCAACTGATGCCACTCATGGCGCATGACATGCAGCGTACGGCGACCGGCGGGGCGACCGGCCAGCGAGGGGCCGGGTTCCGGCAGATGGACGACGCCGGACGACTACGCAGGTCAGGGCGTCGGCTCGGGGGCGGGGCTGTTCCCGCCGGGCCGCTCGTCCGCGATGCACCAGTCGAGCCCGTCGCGGGTGACCGTGAACAGCAGCTTCCGGGTCAGCTTGCGGCTGCCGGCGGTCACCGCGATCGAGGTGCTGACCTCCTGCCCGGCCGGACCCGGCCGGACGTCGATGATCTCGGCCCGGGGTACGTCGAAGTGGTCGGCGAAGTCCCCGTTCGGCCCGGTCGCGGCCTCGTCGTACGCTTCGTGCAGCACCGTGCAGAGCTGGCTGCGCCCGGCCGCCACATCCTTGGCCGCCATCGCGTCGAGGTACGCCTGCACCCGCTCCCGGGACTTCGCCATGGCCTCCTCGGCCGGTGCCCGCCCGGGCTGCTCCGCCTCCTCCTCGCTGTCGAGGAGCCCGCAGCCGAACAGTGTGAACGGCACGGTCGTGAGCAGCACGGCGGTGGCGGCCGATCGCCGGTACCTCACCCGCATCGCTACCTCCCCGACGGCGGACATCGAGACACGTCCGAGCGGCGAGTCTGTCACACCCAACCTCCGATGCAAGGAAGGGCCCCTTCCTGGTCGCACGCCGGACGGGGAGGGGCCGGTGCGGGCCCCTCCCCGTCGTGTGGGTGACGCGTCGGCCGTCGGCTCAGCCGAGACCGCCCTTGATGGCGCTGATCAGCTCACCGTTGCTGGTGTCACCGGAGAGCTCCCAGAAGAAGGCGCCACCGAGGCCCTGGTTCTTCGCGTACGTCATCTTGCCGTTGATGGTCGACGGGGTGTCGTAGCTCCACCAGTTGCTACCGCACTTGGCGTACGCCGTCCCGCCGACCGTGCCGGTGGCCGGGCAGGTGTTCTTGAGCACCTTGTAGTCCTCGATGCCCTGCTCGTAGGTGCCCGGAGCGGGCCCGGTCGCGGTGCCGCCCGCCGTGGTCTGGGTCACCCCGGTCCAGCCTCGGCCGTAGAACCCGATGCCGAGCAGCAGCTTGTTGGCCGGGATGCCCTTGCTCTTGAGCTTCTGGATGGCCGCGTCCGACCAGAAGCCCTGCTGCGGGATGCCGGCGTACGAGTTGAGCGGCGAGTGCGGGGCGGTGGGGCCCTGCGGGGCGAAGGCGCCGAAGTAGTCGTACGTCATCGGCATGATCCAGTTGAGGTTCGCCGCCGCGCCGGCGTAGTCGGTCGCGTCGATCTTGCCACCGTTACTGCCGTCGGCGGTGATCGCGGCGGTGACCAGCGCCGACGAGCCGAACCGGGTCCGCAGCGCGCTGATCACGTTCTTGAACGCGTTCGGGCCGCTGGCGTCGCAGGTGAGACCGCAGGCGTTCGGGTACTCCCAGTCGATGTCTATGCCGTCGAAGACGTCCGCCCAACGCGGGTCCTCGACCATGTTGTAGCAGCTCTCGGCGAAGGCGGTCGGGTTCTGCGCGGCCTGGGTGAAGCCGCCGGACCAGGTCCAGCCGCCGATCGAGTAGATCACCTTGAGGTGCGGGTACATCCGCTTGAGCTTGCGCAGCTGGTTGAAGTTGCCGCGCAGCGGCTGGTCCCAGGTGTCGGCGACGCCGTCGACGCTCTCCGCGGCGGTGTACGCCTTCTCGTAGTCGGCGTAGCTGTCACCGATGGTGCACCGGCCGCCCGTGGTGTTGCCGAAGGCGTACAGGATGTGGGTCAGCTTCGCCGCCGAGCCGCTGGTGTGGATGTTGCGGACGTGGTAGTTGCGCTGGTAGACGCCCCACTGGACGAAGTAGCCGACCACCTTCTGCGCGCCCGGTGGCGTGGTCGGCGGCGGGGTGGTCGGTGGAGACGTGGTCGGCGGCGTGGTCGTGGGCGGCGTGGTGGTCGGCGGGGTGGTGGTCGGCGGCGGGGTGCCACCCCCACAGGACGCGCCGTTGATGGTGCAGTTCTGCGGGGCCACGTACCCGCCGGTGCCGTTGTAGCCCCAACTGAAGGAGGCCCCTGGCGCCAGCGCGCCGGCCCAGCTCTTCTTGACCGCCACGACCCGGTTGCCGGTGCGGGTCACGTCGGCGTCCCAGAAGCTGCTGATGCTGGTGCCCGAGGGCAGGTCGAACTCGATGCGCCAGGTGCTCACGCTGGCGTCCGAACCGTTGGTGATGGTGACCCTCGTCTCGTGACCGGTCCCCCAGTCCTGCACCCGGGTGAACGAGGTGGTCACGCTTCCGGCGCCGAACGCCGAGGCCATCGGGACCGTGGCGACGGTCACCGCGACCACGGCGCCGACCCAGAGGGCCCGGCGGAGCGATCTCTTCATGTGGCGTCTCCAAACAGTTAGGAAACTTTCCAAAATGTTGAGGAGACGCTACTCACACGCCATCACTTCGTCAAGATGTGCATGTTTCGATTTCCATGCCCAGCCGAAACCACCCCGACCCGCGTGGTGGGTCCGGGCGTCGCCCGGACGGAGCCGCGACCACCACCGGCTGCACGGCGCCACGACAGCGGGCGCGCCGGCCCACGGGGTGTCCAGCGGTAGCCTCGCGGCATGACCGTCTTCGACATCCCGATCGGCGCGCTCTCCGGCGGCCCGGCCGATCTCGCGCAGTACCGCGGACGCGCCCTGCTGGTGGTCAACGTCGCGTCCCGCTGCGGCCTCACTCCGCAGTACGCCGGCCTCCAGGCACTGCACGACGAGTACGCCGACCGTGGACTGGTGGTGCTCGGCGTGCCGTGCAACCAGTTCGCCGGCCAGGAGCCCGGCAGCGCCGCAGAGATCAGCGAGTTCTGCCAGGTCAACTACGGGGTGACCTTCCCGCTCACGGAGAAGATCGAGGTCAACGGCCCCGACCGGCACCCGCTCTACGCGGCCCTGGTGGACACTCCCGACGCCGAGGGCCACACCGGCGACATCCGCTGGAACTTCGAGAAGTTCCTGGTCGCCCCCGACGGCACCGTCGCCGCCCGCTTCGCTCCGACGGTCACCCCCGACGACCCCACCCTCCGCACCACCATCGACAAAATCCTCCCCACCCCCTAACAACCCACCCCACCCCTCGCCGCTCCGATACACCTCCCCGCCGCCGCGATCATGCAGTTCCGGTCGCCATTTTGCCCCAATTGGCCCTTTTTGCGGGGACGATAACTGCATGATCGGCGGGGCGGGGCGTTGCGGGGCGGGGCGTCGGCGGGCGGGGCGGTGGGGAGTGCGACTAGGTGGTGGGAGGGTCGGCGTGGCGGTTGTGGGGTTGATTGGGAGCGGGCACATCGGGGGGACCGTTGCGCGGTTGGCGGTGGGCGCGGGTCACGACGTGGTGCTGAGCAACTCGCGGGGGCCGGAGACCCTGACCGGGCTGGTCGACGAGTTGGGGCCACGGGCCCGCGCCGGGACGGTGGACGAGGCAGCCCGGGGCGGCGACCTGGTGGTGGTCACCATCCCGCTCCGGGCGTACCAGGCAGTGCCGGCGCAACCACTGGCCGGCAAGGTCGTCATCGACACCAACAACTACTACCCGCAACGGGACGGCCAGTTCCCCGAGCTGGACGCGGGCACCGCCACCAGCAGCGAGCTGCTGCAACGCCATCTGCCCGAGGCCCGGGTGGTGAAGGCGTTCAACAACATCTTCTTCCGGCACCTGCTCGCCCTGGCCCGGCCCACCGGCGCCGCCGATCGCAGCGCACTGCCGGTCGCCTCCGACTACACGGACGCCAAGGCCACCGTCGCCGCTTTCCTCGACCGGATCGGCTACGACGCCGTCGACGCCGGCACGCTCGCCGACAGCTGGCGCTTCCAGCCGGACACCCCGGCGTACGGCGTTATCTACTCCGCCGACCCGACAAACTGGGAACAGGAGTCCCCCGCCGACGCCGACCGGCTCCGGGCCGCCCTCGCCGCAGCCAGCTAGTGTGCCCGGTGGGCGCTACGGATCAGCCCTCGCCGGCCACGCCGCCGCCACGGCGGGCACGCCACTCGGGGGCCAGCACCGACCAGACCTCCAGGTCGATCCGGCCGTCCGGGCCACGAAGCACCCCACGAAGTACGCCGTCCCGTTGCATGCCGAGCCGGCGGGCCACCGCGATGCTGCGTACGTTGCCGGCGTTGGTCCGCCACTCGACCCGGTGCAGGCCGCGCTCGACCAGCGCCCAGTCGATGATCCGGCTGACCGCGCGGGTCACCAGACCCCGACCCTCCGCCGTCGGCTCCAGCCAGCAGCCCGCCTCGCAGACCCCGGTCGCGGCGTTGAGCGACACCAACAGCACCCCGCCGACCAGCGTGCCGTCGCACCAGATGCCCCAGATGCCGCCGTCGTCGCGGGCCCACCGGTCGGCGTAACGCTGGAGCACGTGCCGGGCCCGGTCGAGGTCGGTGGCCACGAAGGACGGCGACACCCAGGGCGAGATGTGCTCCCGGGCCCGGTCCAGGTTGGCCAGGAACTCCTCGGCGTGCCAGGGGTTCAGCGGACGCAACTGCGCATCGGCGGTCAACGGCGAGGCGAACATCAGGCAACGGTAGTGCGGCGGCGGGTAACGGGTACGCCGGGGTTGCCGTCAGATCGGGCGGCGGCCGGCGAAGCCGCAGTCGGCGCGGTGGTACCAGCGCACGTCGCTGTCCCCCTCCAGCCAGCACCAGAGCACCTGCCGGCCCTCGCGCTCGCCGGGGAAGTCGAGCAGCACCGGCGCCACGCCCTTGACCTCGATGCCGTGCTGCTGCAGTTCGTCGAGGACCGCGTACAGCCGGGCCTCCAGGGCCTTGACCTCGGGCCGGCCGCCGAGCGCGCTGACCCCGTGGGTGGTCAGGTCGGCCTGCAACTCGGCCAGGTCGGCCCGGACCCGGATCAGCTCGTCGACGCGGGGGTGCAGGGTGGCCACCAGGTGCCGGGCCTGGGCGAGTGTGAACACCGCGACAGTATGCGGCACACCGGTCGCCGGAACGACCCGGTGACGCTCACTCGGCCTGGGCCGCCAGCTCCCGGGCCCGGTCCCGGGCCGCCTCCAGGGCGGCCAGCAGCGCCGCGCGTACGCCGTGGTTCTCCAGCTCCCGAATGGCGGAGATGGTGGTACCCGCGGGCGAGGTGACCGCCTCGCGCAGCTTCACCGGGTGCTCGCCGGAGTCGCGCAGCATCACCGCCGAACCGATCGCGGTCTGCACGATCAGGTCGTGCGCCACCTGCCGGGGCAGGCCGAGCAGGATGCCGGCGTCGGTCATCGCCTCCACGAGCAGGTAGAAGTACGCCGGACCGGAGCCGGAGAGGGCGGTCACCGCGTCCTGCTGGGTCTCGGGCACCCGGATCGTCGCGCCCAGCGGCTTGAACATCTCCTCGGCCAGCGCCAGGTGCGTGCCGGTGGCGTGCGCCCCGGCGGAGATGGCGGTCATCGCCTGGTCCACCAGGGCCGGCGTGTTGGTCATGACCCGGACCACCGGCGTGCCCTCGGGCAGCCGGCGGCTGAAGAAGCTGCTCGGCAGGCCGGCGCAGAGCGAGATCACCAGCTTGTCGGCGGGCACCTTGGGCCCGATCTCGTCGAGCAGCGCGGCGGCGTCCTGCGGCTTGACCGAGATCGCCAGCACCTCGGCCTCGTCCACCGCGGTGAGGTTGTCCACCACCCGTACGCCGTAGCGGGCGGCGAGTTCCTCGGCGCGCGCCGGCCGGCGGGCGGTGGCCAGCAGCCGGTCCACCGGCCAGCCCGAGCGCAGCAGGCCGGAGAGCATCAGCTCACCGATCTTGCCGGCGCCGATCACCGCGACGGTGTGCACCCCGGCTGACACCTGACGTACCCCCTCCGTGTGCCGGCGTCGCGGCGGGCCGGGTGGCTGAGCAACCGACAAGTGTTCACCCAGAGCAGC
>NZ_JBFBAO010000218.1:0-12010 GCF_040682255.1 Micromonospora sp. NPDC051296
TCTACGCCGTCGATCCGACACCGTTGCAGGAGCTGGACCACTGGCTGGACCGCTACCGGGGCTTCTGGAGCCAGCGCCTCGACGCCCTGGGCACGGAGATCGCACGGGGTCGCGTCCGGCGGCAGGCCGAGAGCGGTGAGGGGCGGGCAGGCCGCCGACCGCGCCGTCAGGCCGGTGACGCGGACGGCTAGCCGGACGCGCGCGGGCCGGGCCGCGCCGATGAACCCGTCCACCCGCACGGACCCGCTCCGGTCTGCGCCGCCCCTGAGCGGCCAGGGCCTGATCACGAGCCACCGGGACCGACGCACCGCGAACCGCGATGACCTGGCCGCACCGGGCAGCCGGTCACCGCGCGTCGCCGCGGCCGGCGCCGGCCCCGGTGCCGCACGGCGATCAGTTGGTCCGGCGCTCGGCGAACTCCGGCAGCCGGTGGACAACCTCCTCGGGCGCCGGCATGGCCGCGATCTCGGCGGCGACCGCCTTCGCCGCGGTCCGGTAGCTCTCGTCGGAGAGCAGCCGCTTCGCGGTGCTCGCCACGGCCTCGGCGTTGATGGCGTCGGGCGGCAGGTGGTCGCCGGCCTTGGCCTGCGCGACCGCCTGGGCGTTGGCGAAGGAGTCGCCGGCCCACGGGAAGGACAGCTGCGGCACGCCCGCGTCGAACGCGCCCAGCGTGGTCCCGCTGCCGCCGTGGTGCACCACCAGGTCGACGTGCGGCAGCAGCGCGGCCTGCGACACCCACGGCTCGACCCGGACGTTGGCCGGCACCTCGCCGAGGTGGGTGACGTCGAGGGACGGGCCGCTGGCCACGAGAACATCGACATCCAGCGTGGACAGCCCGTCGATGGCGGCCCGCAACACCTCGACGGTGCCGCCGCTGGAGGTGCCCAGGGTCAGGTACACCAGCGGGCGTGACCTGTCCCCTGAGGTCACCCAGCTCGGCACGTCCGTCCGCTCGGTGAAGGGAACCGGGCGCAGCTCGTACCGCTCGGCACGGGCTCGGAAGGCCGGCTCCTGCAACGAGGGCGGATAGATGTCGAGGAACGGGTTGCCGAACGCGTCGATGCGTCCCGGCGGAAGGTCGATGTCGAGTCGCGCGGCGAGCCGCCCAATTTCCTCCTCGATGGACCCGGTCAGCTCGTCCGGGGTGTCCCGGCCGACGCCGTGGCAGATCGTCGGGATCCCCGCCTTGGTGGCCGCCAGGCCCGCGCCGTAGTTGCTGATCTCCTGTACGACGAGGTCGGGGCGGAACCCCTCGATCACCGGCTGGAGCTCGTCGAAGATGCGCTGTGGCATCACGTTCCCGAACACGATCTGGGGCAGCTCACTGAGCTGCTCGGGGGTCAGCCCCTCGGGGCTGTCGGTGTCGAAGCGGATCCGCAGCGCCGCCAGGAAGCCGTCGAAGACCGGCATTCCGGTCGCGACCGGGTCGAAGCCCTGGGCGCGCAGGGTGTCCGCGAAACCCTCACCGGTGGCGAAGGTGATCTCGTGGCCCGCGTCGCGGGCGGCCGCGGCGAGCGGCAGTAGGGGGTAGGTGTGGCCGTGTGTCCCGAGGCTGGCGAACAGCACACGCACGTCGATCACATGCCTTTCCGGGGAGCGTCAGCAGGAAGACTCATCAACTTGACTCATATCTAGCACATGCTTGAGTCGATCTACATTGGTCTAGCTTGCGGAGCTGCCCCCACCGGCGATCCCGGCATGTTGTGCCACCCAACCTCGCTCAACTACGCTTGAAACAATAAAGTGATCTACGTATCGGGAGGCACTGGATGGGCAGCGGTGACGGCCAGGACCTGCGTGCGTTCGTGCACGACTCGGCCGAGGAGACGGATACGACCCAGCGCCTGACGAAGCTTCTGACCAACTCCCCCATTCCGACCGAGGAACTGGTCAACAACCTTCCTCTCTTCCTGCGCCGACACCAGATAACCGATCTACTGTCCATGGACCACCTCTACCGCGAGGTGCTGGACGTGCCGGGCGTGATCATGGAGTTCGGCGTCCGGTTCGGCCGCCACCTCGCCGCCTTCACCGCCCTGCGCGGCCTCTACGAGCCGTACAACCCGCTGCGGCGCATCATCGGCTTCGACACCTTCACCGGGTTTCCCGAGGTCCACGAGGTCGACATGGTCGGCCCGACCGCGTACCGGGGACGCTTCGCCACGCCCGGGGGCTACCCGGCGTACCTGCAGGAGGTCCTGGAGGCCCACGAATGCAGCGAGTTCTTCGGCCACGTGACGCAGCGCAGCGTGCTGGTGGAGGGGGACGTCCGGGAGACGGTGCCGCGCTACCTGGCGGAGAACCCGCAGACGGTCATCGCCCTGGCCTACTTCGACCTGGATCTCTACGAGCCGACCAAGGCGGTTCTGGAGGCGATCCGGCCGCACCTCACCAAGGGCAGCATCGTCGCCTTCGACGAGCTGGACAACCCGAAGTGGCCGGGCGAGAACGTCGCGATGCGGGAGGTGTTCGGCCTGGACCACGCCCCGCTGCGCCTGATTCCCGGCCGGCCGGCCCCGGCGTACCTGCGGTGGGGCGACTGAGCTCGAGTGTTCACCCGTGGCACCGGGCCGATCGAGCGGACAACGTATAAACTAAGGCTTACGTTTGTGCCGACTTATGGAGGACCGGGCAGCGGGGCTCGACAGACCGCCCGTCTTCCGCACAGCGACAGTGAGGACGAGACATGCCACAGGAGAAGACCGTGCCGGCGAAGACCACGGCGGCCAAGAGCACCGCCGCCAGGAAGCCGAAACCCCCGAACTACGACCCCTTCGTCCGGCACAGCGTCACGGTCAAGGCCGACCGCAAGACCGCCTTCAAAGTCTTCCTGGAAGACTTCCCGCAGTGGTGGCCGAAGAACTTCCGCACCACGAAGGTCGGCGCTCCGCTGGGCGTCGACCCCAAGACGGGCGGACGCCTCTACGAGATCGACGAGCAGGGCGAGGAGCACACCTTCGGTCTGATCCGCAAGGTGGACGGGCCGGACACGCTGGCCGTCGGCTGGCGCCTCAACGGCTTCGGCCGCATCGACCCGGACAACGCCAGCGAGTTCACCGTGACGTTCGTGCCGGACGGCCAGAAGAAGACCCGGGTGGACGTCGAGCACACCCACTTCGACCGGATGGGCACCAAGCACGCCAAGCGGGTGCGCAACGGAATGGACAAGGGCTGGCCGACCATCCTCGCGTCCTTCCAGACGAAGATCGAGGACGGGACGTCGTAGTGAGTGACCTCAACAACCCCGTGGCCTCCGGCCAGCCGACCGAGCGGGTGCTCGGCCAGCGGTCCATCCCGGCCGGCGAGGCCCGCAGCATCATCATCCAGCAGCGCTACGACGCCCCCATCGAGGAGGTCTGGAGCGCCTGCACCGACCCGAACCGGATCAACCGCTGGTTCATCGAGCCGAAGGGCGACCTACGGCAGGGCGGCACCTTCGCTCTCCAGGGCAACGCCCACGGCGACATCCTGCGCTGCGAGCCGCCGCGCCGGCTCACCCTCAGCTGGGTCTACGGCGACAAGCCGGACAGCGAGGTGGAACTGCGGCTCAGCGAGGAGGGCGCCGGCACGCTGCTCGAACTGGAGCACGCCACGGTCTCCGACCAGATGCTCACCGAGGTGGGCGTGGGATGGGAGATGGCCCTCGACTTCCTGGGCATGTTCCTGCGGGGCGACCTGCCCGGCGGACCGATTCCCGAGGACGCCGCCGCCGAGTTCGAGCCGAGCCCCGAGATGATGCGGATCGCCCAGGAACGCGCCGAGACCTGGGCGGCCCTGGTCAACTCCGGCTCCTGAACGACGCCCGCCCGCAGCTGCCGACGGTGGCCCGGCCGGACCACACCTCCGGCCGGGCCACCGTCGTGCCTCCCACGGCCGGCTGCGCGTACGGGATCGCCGCCAGCCCCGGTCCCCCTGAGATGAGGAACCGGGGCCGGGCGCGCGCTCAGCGTTGCTTGCGGCTGTAGAGCAGGACGGTCGGCGGCGCGAAGAGGACGACGAGCACGGCGCAGGCGAGCAGGCCGGCCCCCAGGTCGCCTGAGGCCAGGTCGCCGTGCATCAGGCCGCGGGTGGTGGTCGCCGCGTGGGTGACCGGGTTGAGCTTCACCACCGCCTCCAGCCAGCCCGGCATGGTCTGCGACGGCGCCAGGATGTTGCTGCCGAACAGCAGGATGAACTGGAGCAGGTTGACGATGCCGGCCGCGGCCGTCGGCTGGGGGATCAGCACCGCGAAGAACATCCACAACCAGCTCACGCTGAAGGTGAAGAGCTGCAGGTAGAGCAGCGCGAGCAGCACCCCGGAGAAGCCGCCGTCCGGACGGAAGCCCAGCAGCAGGCCCAGCGCCAGCGGCACGACCGAGGTCAACGCGTATCGCAGGACGTCGCCGCCCATCGTGCCGACCAGCACCGCGGGCTGCCAGATCGGGGTGCTGCGCACCCGGTCGAACATGCCGGTCGCGATGTCCCGGTTGAGCGTGAGGGCGCTCATCATGCTCGACGCCACCAGCGACAGGACGATAACGCCGGGCAGGAAGAACTGGAGGTACTCCCGGGGCGATCCGGCGATCGCGCCACCGAGCAGGTAGGTGAAGACCAGCGTCAGGATCACCGGGAAGACCACGGCGGTGCCCAGGTGGTCCTGTACGTACTTGAGCTTGATGAGCGTCCGCCAGGCAAACGTGCGGCAGGCGAAGATCGGTCCTGGTGCCGGCGGCCGTTGCGCGCCGGCCACCGACCGGCTGAAGATCTCGGCTGCGGCTGGCCGAGCCTCCGTGCTGGATGACGTCATGCCGGTACCTCTGCTTCTTCTTCTCGGGTGCCGTCGAGCGTGGAGTGGCCGGTGAGCGCGAGAAACACCGTGTCGAGTGAGGGTTTGCCGAGGGTGAAGTCCTCGACGCCGATGCCGGCGCGGGCCAACTCGCCCAGGGCCCGTGCGGCCCGGTCGGCGTCGGCGATCTTCACCAACAGCCGCGACGGGTCTGAGTCGGAGTCGGGCGCGACGCTGGCGCCGATCGCACCGGCGAGCAGCGCACCCGCCTCGGCGCGGCGCGCGGGATCGACGAGCTGGACCTCCAGCACACCTTCGGCGCGACTGGCCTTCAGCTCCGGCGGGGTGCCCCGCGCGACCAGGCGACCCTGGTCGATCAGCGTCAGCTCGTCGGCCAGGTGATCGGCCTCGTCGAGATACTGCGTGGTCAGCAGGACGGTGCCGCCGTCACGGACGAGGTCCCGGATCATCTGCCAAACCTCGCTGCGGCTGCGGGGATCGAGACCGGTGGTCGGCTCGTCGAGGAACAGCAGCTCGGGCGTCACCACCATGCTCGCGGCCACGTCGATGCGCCGCCGCTGGCCACCGGAGTAGGTCTTGACCAGGCGGTTGCCGACGTCGGTCAGATCGAACGCGGCCAGCAGCTGCTCGGCGCGGGCACGCGCCGGGCCGTGCCGCAGCCCCTGGAGGCGGCCGGCGAGAATCAGGTTCTGCAGGCCGGTCATGTCCTCGTCGAGCGCCATGGTCTGCCCGGTCAGGCCGATCCGGCGGCGCACCGCCGACGCCTCGCGCACCACGTCATGGCCGAGGACCGTCGCCGTGCCGGAAGTCGGCCGCAGCAGGGTTGTGAGCATCTTGATGGCGGTCGTCTTGCCGGCACCGTTGGGACCCAGCACACCGTGGATCGTCCCGGTGCGCACCGCCAGGTCCAAACCGTCGACGGCGCGCGTCTCCCCGTAGACCTTCACCAGCTCATGGGTCTCGATGGCCAGCGCTGGGTTGGTTGTCATGCTCTCTCCCGTCGCGTCACAGGCGAACTCGGGCAGCCGAATCGCGAAATCTCGCCCGGATCAAGCTACAGAACCTACTTATATCATTCAAGCCTGCTATTAGCCGTGACGACATTAGTGGCAGCCATCAGTCCGGCGGGTCCAGCCACAGGTTGGCCGCGTCGTACCAGCGGTCGACGTGCGGGAGCGGAATCGCGTCGCGGACCCGGGCGCTGGTCAGGTGCTCGATGGTCGGCTCACAGACCAGGATCGGCACGATCGCCACGTCGGCGAGGACCTGCCGGTCGACCCGGTGCCACAGCTCCGCCGCCTCGACCTCGGTCGGCGCGGACAGTGCGCGGTCGATCAGGTCGTCGACGACCGGGTTGAGGTAGCCGCCGTAGTTCGCCGTGCCGACCGCGGTGTGGGACTGGAACATCGGCTGGACGTACGACCGGCCGTTGTTGCCGAACCAGTCGGGCATGAAGGCGGCCGGGGTGATGTCCCAGTCCCCCGCCGCCGCGCGTTTGGGATCCTGCAGGATGCGGTAGTACTCGTCGGTCTGGTCGATCTCCACCAGCCGGACATCGACGCCGCCCGCGGTCAGGTCCTCCGCGATCGCCTTGGCCACCTGGCCGTGCACCGCGTCGATCCGATAGATCATGGTCAGCGTCAGCCCGTCCGGGTAACCCGCCTCGGCCAGCAGCTCCCGGCAGCGCGCGCGGTCGCCCCGGTCGCCGGCCGTCGGGTACGGGTCGTACTCGCGGTGGCCGACGTTGCCGGGCGGGATGACGGCGTGCGCGGGACGGGTCACGGTGCCGATGTTCATGTCGTCGAAGAACCGGACCAGCCGCGCCTTGTCGATGGCGTACGCGATGGCCAGCCGGACCTCCCGCCGGCGCAACGCGCCGCCCTCCCGCGGGCTGTGCAGGTTGAAGGCGAGGTAGGGGTTGAGCGCCCAGCCGAGGTCACGGTCGGCCTCGGTGCGCCGGCGCGGCCGCCCGACGGCGGCGCCCCAGGACAGGTCCGCCCGACCGCTGGCGATCTCGGCGCGCACCCGCTCGTCGCTCACCCGGGCCATCCGGACGTCGATCCGCGCGACGTAGCGGCGGCGGATCGGGTCGGCGTCGGCTCGCCAGGCCGGGTTGTGGTCCATGGTGAGGTGGCTGCCCGGGACGTAGCTGGTGATCCGGTACGGCCCGTTCGAACGCACCTGCCGGGCGAAGTCCGGGCTGTCCGGGACCAGTTCGTCGTACTCGGGTGGTGCCGCCGAGGCGAACGGCATCGCCAGCAGGTTGAGCAGGTCGTTGGCGGGCCGCAGCAGCTCGATCACCAGCGTCCGGTGGTCGACGGCCCGCAGCCCGGAGATGTCGTGGCCGTTCTGGTAGGCGGCCAACTGCGCGGCGGTGGGCGTACGGCCGGCGAAGCGGGCCCGGTAGCCCTCGGCGAACTCCGCCATCCCGGCGATGGTGCTGGTGTAGTAGGCGAGCGCGCCCGCGCCGGCCACCGGGTTCGCCATCCGCTTGAAGCCGCGCACGAAGTCCCCGGCGGTGACCGGCCGGGGCGGGCTGGTGTCCCAGCAGACTCCGTCGCGCAGGCGGACGGTGTAGCGCCGGCCGTCCGCGCTGAGCCCGCCGTTGGCGACGGTGGGCAGCTCGGCGGCCACGTCCGGGACCGGCACCAGCGCGCTGGCGTCCTCTGTGGTCGGATAGCTGAACAGCTGCCGGGCGAACAGCCGGATCACCTGGTGGGAGAAGGCGTAGTAGGCCGCGGCGGGATCGAGGTGGTCGAGCCCGCCGGGGCCGTAGTAGCGCAACGTGCCGCCGTGGCGGGGGCGCGGGTCGTGGTCCGGCACGGGTCTGCGGCCCTCTCTCCCTGCTCAGGCCGGCACGCCGACCGCGACGGACATCACCGACGAGGTGCCCACCACCCGCTCCAGGCGCAGGCCGGCGGCCTCGAACAGCGGCACAAGCTCGTCGGCCGTACGCTCCTGGCCGGTGCGCGCGGCCAGCATCATGAAGTCCATCTCCTTGCTCTGGTGCGGGTCGTTGCCCTCCGGCACGATCGCGTCGACCATCAGGACCCGGCCGTGCGCCGGCATGACCCGCCGGCAGTTGGCCAGGATCCGGACGCTGTGCTCGTCGTCCCAGTTGTGCAGGATCCGCTTGAGCACGTGCACGTCGGCGTGCGGCGCCTCGCTGAGGAAGTCGCCGGCGACGACCTTCCAGCGCCCGGCCACCTCCGGCTCGTCCAGCCGGTGCCGGGCGACCACCTCGGCCCGGTCCAGCAGGATTCCCTGCAGGCCGGGATGCTCGCGCAGGACGGTGAGCAGGAAGCCACCCCGCCCGCCACCGACGTCGGCGACGGTGCCGGTCTCGGGGAAGAGGCCGGTGCGGGCGAGGATCAGGTGCTCGGCGGCGCTGACCGTCTCCATGCCCTGGTAGTAGAGCGCCTCGACCTCGGCGTCGTTGTCGAAGTAGTCGTCCAGCGAGCCGCCGAAGATCTCGGCGAACGCGGGCCGCTCCGGCCCCATCGCGGCCGTCACCCGGTGGCTCATCGTCCAGAACATGCTGTCGGTGAACATGAGGATGCCGGCCCGCGCCGGCACCGGGGAGTCCGAGCGCAGCGCGGCGCCCTTGTCGGTGAGGCCGAACCGGCCGTCGCGCTCGTGCACGACGTCCCGCGCGGCGAGCAGCCGCAGCACCCGCCGCAACGCGTCGGCGTCGGTGCCGGTGGCGGCGGCCAGCTCGGCCGCCGTACGCGGTCCGTCGGCCAGGTGGTCGGCGACGTTCACCGCCGCGGCCGCCCGCAGGGCAGCCGCGTACGTGTAGCCCATCGCCTCCTGGTAGAGGGCCAGCGCCGACTGCAACCTGTCCATGTCCCCTCCGGCCCGTGATCGCGGACTGCCCGGTGCACTGTCCTGAATGCTATACCTGAATGAAGTTGGTGTCAGGGAGGCCGGGCGGGTTTACCGCAACTTGCGCGATAGTCGCACCCCAATTCACTTGAGAAAGTAGTGGTGGTTCGTCTTCGGCCCGGGTGCATACGACCTCCGGGCACGCCGTTGGCTACGAAGGGATCGCCGTGAGCCATACCGTGGAATCCCCGGGCCCGGCCGCCGTCTCGGCGTCGGTGTCACCGAGCCCGTTGCGCACCGCGTCGTGGGCCCGCATCCGGGAGCTGTTCGCCCTGGACCCGACGACCGTGCACCTCAACACCGGAACCGTCGGCGCGATGCCGTACGAGGTGCTGGACACCGTCGACCGGGTCACCCGGCAGTGGACCGGCGGGCTGCTCGACGTCTACCGCCCGGCCATGTTCACCGAGTACCGGGACTACATCGCGCGAACGTTCGGGGTGGACGAGGACGAGATCGTCATCTGCCACAACGCCACCGAGGGGGTCGCCCGGGTCATCCACGGGCTGGACCTGCGCGAGGGCGACGAGGTGGTGACCACCACCCACGAGTGCTACTCGGTGCTGTCCAACTTCAACCTGCTGCGCAACCGGCACGGCATCGTGGTACGCACCGTCACCCCGCCGTCGGGCCACGACGTGCGGGCCGAGGAGATCGTCGAATTGGTCGAGTCGGCGATCACGCCGCGTACCAAGGTCCTGTCGTTCGCGGCGATCACGCTGTTCACCGGCACCATGTTCCCGGTCCGGCAGCTGTGCGAGCTGGCCCACCGGCACGGCCTGACCACCGTCATCGACGGCGCGCTGATCCCCGGGATGCTCGACGTCAACCTGCGCGACTACGGCGCCGACTTCATCACCTGCTCCGGCTCGAAGTTCCAGTGCGGGCCGCTGGGCACCGGCCTGATCTACATCCGCAACAAGGTCGTCCCCGAGTCCAACCCGCTGCCGCTGCCCACCTTCTGGCCGCTCATCTCGACCTGGTACCCGATGATGGGCAGCCCGCCGCCGCGTACCGCCACCGAGGTGGAGAGCTACAACATGGGCGACTACCTGCAGAGCGCGGGCAGCGCCAACCTGGCCCGGGGCGCCGCGCTCGCCCGCGCGTTCGAGCTGTGGGACGACATCGGACGGGACCGGATCGAGGCGTACGTCATGGACCTCGCCGAGTACGCCCGTGGCCGGCTGATCGAGGGCTTCGGCGTCGAGGCCCTGTACTCCCCCGGCGCCGATCCCCGGCTGCGCTCACCGCTGATCGCGTTCAATCCGTTCCGCCGTCCGGAGGACGCCTGGAACATCAAGAAGTTCATCACCTTCGTCAAGCGGCTGGAGACCGAGCACCGGATCTGGACCCGCTGGACCGAGTTCGACGTTCCCGGTTCCCCGCACCAGCACTACGCCGCGCGCATCACCACGCACCTGTTCAACACCCGGGAAGAGATCGACCACAGCGTCCGGACGATGGTCCGCCTTGCCGAGGAGATGTCCTAAGTGACCCAGGCACGCAGCGCGGTGACCACCGCGCCCGACACCCGGCAGCAGGACACCCTGCGGCTGCTCGGTCCGGCCGCCGTCCACCAGGCCGATCCGGCCGCCGCCTGGTCCCCGGCCGAGCGCCAACTGCTGCGCCTGACCACACGGCAACTGGTCAGCTACCGCGCGGCGCCCGACCCGACCGACTGGCGGGCGCTCGGCCCGGTCGGCGACCTGGCCGTCGACGTGCCCTCGACCTACAACGCCGGGCTCGGTGCCAGCCACCGCTCGTACGTGGCGCACCTGCGCCCGGACGTGTGGTGGGACACCCCGCAGCCTCGACGGATCACCGCCCACGACGTCGTACGCGGCTTCAAGCGCCTGGCCAACCCGGTCACCCGCCACCCCGCTCTGGCCTACTTCCGGGGCACGCTGCGTGGCATGGACCGGTACTGCGACGAGTACGCCGACGCGGTCGCCGGCCAGCCGGTCACCGCCGCGCTGCTGGCCGCCTTCGCCGACGCCAACGAACTGCCCGGCGTGTTCGCCGTCGACGACGAGACGGTCGTCCTCGAACTCGTCCGCCCGGCGCTGGACTTTCCCGACCTGCTCGCCCTGAGTTGCGCCTCCCCGGCCCCGGCCGAGTACGACGCGTACCTGCCGGGCAGCCCCGAGCTGCACGCCAACCTGGTCGCCAGCGGTCCGTACCAGATCGCCTCCTGGCAGCCCGGGGAGGCGATCCGGCTGGAGCCGAACCCGACCTGGCGGCCGGAGAGCGACCCGGTGCGGCGCCGGCGGTTCGCCGCTGTCGAGTTCCGGGTGTCCACCGGCGGTCCACGCCAGCTGGCCGACCGGCTCGCCGCCGACGAGGCCGACCTGCCGTGGGGCGGGCCCGTCGGCCCGGTGCCCGGGCACCGGGCCGACCCGTTCCTGGTGTTCAACCTGCGCGACCCGGCCAACCCGGCGGTCGGCTCGGCCGCTGTGCGGCGGGTGGTCGCCGACACGATCGACCGGTCGGCGCTGGCCCGGATCGCCGGCGCCGCCGACCCGTGGTCGGAAATCCGCGAGGCGCACACGGTGGTGCCGCCGGGCAACGACGGCCACCGACCGCCGGACCCGCTCGCCGACCCGCTACCCCCCGACGGCACCGCGCGCGAGCGGCTCGCCGCTGCCGGGCACCCGAACGGGCTCGTCCTGACCGCGGTGCACCCCGACACCGCCGAGGACCTGGCGTTGGCCCGCACCTGGGCGGCCGACCTGGGTGCGGCCGGTGTCGAGGTGCGGCTGGTGGCGCTGGACGAGGTGAGTCACCGGGCGCTGCTGGCCGGCACCGCGGACGCCCCGGGCCTGGGCTGGGACGTCAGCACCGCGTCGCGCTCGGCACCGTGGGGGTACGGCAACGCCCGGGCGTTCCTCCAGCCGCTGGTGGACGCCGGCAATCCCGGCGGCTACCGCGATCCGGAGGTCGACCGGATCGTCGAGCAGGCGCTGGACGCTGCCGATCCCCGGGAGGCCGTGGCGCGTTGGCAGGAGGTGCAGCGCCGCCTGCTCGCCGCCGCGGCCGTCGTACCCCTGCTGTTCCGGCGGGCGACGGACGCCGCGCCGCGCGGCCCCCGGGTGCGCGACGTGGATCCCCTGCCCTCGCTCGGCGGCCTGGCCGACCTCGGTGAGGTGCGCCTGGAGGGGAGGCCGTGAGCGAGCGGCAGCGAGCGAACCAGCAACGCCGGGAAAATGCCGACCCGCAGCGCAGCGGAGGGGAGGCATGAGCGGCAGCGAGGACGTCGTCACCGGCTACCTCGCGCTCGGCCTGCGGATGGGTCGGCTCATCCCCCGCTACTTCCGACGGATCCGGCGTGGCAGGCGCGCC
>NZ_JBFBAO010000219.1:0-11972 GCF_040682255.1 Micromonospora sp. NPDC051296
GAACTGCGAAGGACATCCGCGGTTCCGGTTCGTCGAGGGTGACGCCCGCGACGGCGACCTGCTGACCGAGCTGCTCGACGGCTGCGACGCCCGCCAACTTCATGATCAATGGGGAGAGGCCTAGGGCCTGGGGGGTTAGGGGAGGAGGGGGTGGCGGGTTACGTTTTCTTCGCGGCCGGGGCCTACGCCGATGACGCTGACCTGGGTGGCGCAGAGTTCCTCGATGCGGGCGATGTAGCGGCGGGCGTTGTCGGGCAACTCAGCCTCGGTGCGGGCCTTGGTGATGTCTTCCCACCAGCCGTCGTGCTCTTCGTAGATCGGGGTGGCGTGGTGGAAGTCGGTCTGGGTCATCGGCATGTCGTCGACGCGCTTGCCGTTGATCTCGTAGCCGACGCAGAGCGGCACGGTGGGCAGGCCGGTGAGCACGTCCAGCTTGGTGATCACCAGGTCGGTGACCCCGTTGAGGCGGCAGGCGTAGCGGGCCACGACCGCGTCGAACCAGCCGCACCGGCGCTCCCGGCCGGTCGTGGTGCCGTACTCGTGGCCGACCTTGCGCAGGTGCTGGCCGTTGTCGTCGAACAGCTCGGTGGGGAACGGCCCCGACCCGACCCGGGTGGTGTACGCCTTGCTCACCGCGATCACCTTCGTGATCGCGGTCGGCGGGATGCCCGCACCCACGCACGCCCCACCGGCCGTCGGGTTCGACGAGGTGACGAAGGGGTACGTGCCGTGGTCCATGTCGAGCATGGTGGCCTGGGCGCCCTCCAGCAGCACGGTGTCGCCGCGGTCCAGCGCATCCCAGAGCATCACCCGGGTCTCCGCGATGTACGGCCGCAGCCGCTCCGCGTACTCCAAGTACTCCTCGATGGTGGCGTCCACGTCGATCGCCTTGCGGTTGTAGACCTTGAACAGCACCTGGTTCTTCTCGCGCAGCGCGAGCTCCAGCTTCTTGCGCAGGATGCCCGGGTCGAGCAGGTCCTGCACCCGGATCCCCATCCGGGCGACCTTGTCGCCGTACGCCGGGCCGATGCCCCGGCCGGTGGTGCCGATCCGCGAGCTGCCCAGGTAGCGCTCGACCACCCGGTCCAGCGCCCGGTGGTGCGGCATGATCAGGTGCGCGTCGCCCGAGATGCGCAGTCGGGAGACGTCCACACCGCGTTCGGCGAGCCCGTCGATCTCGGTGAGCAGCACCTTCGGGTCGACCACAACGCCGTTGCCGATGACGATCACGGCGTTCGGGGAGAGCGCGCCGGACGGCATGAGGTGCAGGGCGTATTTCTGGCCGTCGGGGGTGATCACGGTGTGGCCGGCGTTGTTGCCGCCGGAGTAGCGCACGACGTAGTCGACCCGCTCACCCAGCTGGTCGGTAACCTTGCCCTTGCCCTCGTCGCCCCACTGAGCGCCGATGAGCACGATCGCTGGCATCTTCTCGCCTCCAGAAGGCTCGGGTGCCAGACGGCGACCGGTCAGCGAGCCCGGGGTGTCAGGTTAACAAGTAGTGACGGCACGACCGGCAGGGGTCGCGCTGGCAGGCAGGAGGAGCTACCCGTGTACGACGTGGTGCTGCTCACCCTGGGCTCGGAGCGGGACGCTCCGGGGGCCGGGTGCGGCAGCGGCGAAGCCTGCTGCGGCGGCGGGAACGAGGCCGCCAAGGATCGGGACGAACGCTGCGAGACGCCGCGCGTCCCCGTGCTGGCCTGCGCGGACGCGCTGACGGCCCGGGGCGCCCGGGTCGAGACGGTGACCGCCCGCTCCGACGCGGAAATCGACGAGGTGCTGGCCCGACTGGACGGGCCGCCCCGACCGGACGGCCACACCTGGCCGGACCCGGACTCCAAGACCCGGCTCGTGGTCGCCGTGGCCGGTGACGCACAGTTGCGCGCCGTGCTACGCCGGCTGGTCCGGCGGTACGCGCCACCGCCCAGCCGTCGTCCGGCGGACCTGGCCGCCAACCGGACCGTGCCGGACCTGCCGCCGGTCGGCGTACTGCCACTCGACCCCGCGCGCAGCACGGCGCACCGCGACCTCGCCGCGCAGCTCGGCCTGCCCCGCGACCCTGCTGCGGTGGCCGCCGCCGTGCTCGACGGCACGCCCCGCCGGCTCGACCTGCTGCGCAACGACGGCGGATCGGTGACCCTGGACGGCGCGCTGCTCGGCGCCGCCGCCGAGGATGGGCGCCCGCTGCACTGGCGCGGCCGGGTCGAGGTGGACGACGCCGTCCTGACCAACGGCGACGACCCGCTGCTGGCCTGTGCGATCGGCAACGCAGGCGGGTACGCCCGGCTCGACGACGTCACCCTGCTCGCCACACCGGACCCGACCGACGGGCTGGTCGAGGTGGCGGTGGCCGTTCCGGTGGTCACCCGGTCGAGGCTGGGCCGGCGCCGGGTACGCCTGGAGGTCCGCCGGGCCCGTGGCCGGGCCGTCTCGGTCCTGCCTCGGGACGCGGGCGCGCTGCCCTACCTGGACGACGGGGTGGAGGGGGAACTGACCCGCAAGCGGTCGTGGTGGACCGAGCCGGGTGCCTGGGCGGTCTGGACGGCCTGACCGCGCCCCGCACCGGCGGTCCGGGTCGGCCGGTGGGCCTATCCTCGGCAGGAGGAATGGGGAGGAACCGTGGTGGACGAGAACGCCGACCGGGTGCACGTGCCCGGCCAGCATGGGGTGCCGGAACGGGACATCGAACCCCTCTGGCCACCGGAGCAGATCGACGGCTTCGGCGCGCCCGCGTGGGGTGCCCCGCCACCCGCGCCGCCCACCGTGCCACCGTCGCCCGCGCACCCGGCGTCCCCGCCCGCTCCGCCGATCAGCCAACCGCCGACCGGCCACTCAGCGCACCCGCCCGCTCCGCCGACCGGCCACCCGCCGGCCATTGCGACCTCGCCCGCCGATTACCCGTCGCTGACCGGCGACGGGCCGGCCGCCACCGGCTGGGAGTCGCCCTCCCCACCCGCCTCCGGGTGGGGATCGGCCGCACCACCCACCAGCGGGTGGGGATCGGCCGCTCCGCCCACCACCGGTGAGAAGTCGGGGCCGCCGCCGGCTGCGGCGTGGGGCCCACCCGCGCCGTCCGGGCCGCAGCCGGAGCCCGCCCAGGTCGACCTGGACCTGCCGTTCACCCTCGACCGACCGACCTCGCTGGCCCCCGCCCGCGACGGCGCGCCGGCCGGCGCCCGACCGCCCGCCGGCACGGCCGGCGACGGCGACACCGGGCCGGACATGGCCGCCGACTCGGGTGGCGCGGCGGACACCGGGCCGGGCAGCCCCGACGGCACCGGTGGCGGTGCGGGCGCCACGGCGGACACCGGGCAAGGCAGCCCCGGCGGCGGTGCGGCCCCGCCGGTGGCCCGCCCGCCAGCGGAATCGCCATGGGCGCAACCACCGCAGCGTCCTGCCTCCGACGGCGCCGCCGAACTGCCCGGGAGCACCGACCATCCGCCACGGCCCACCTGGGCCGGACCGGCCCAGCCGCTCCCGCCGGTGCCGCAGCCCACCCCCGGCCCGCCGGTGCCCCAGCAGGCCGGCCCGTATTCCCCGGCCACCCAACTGCCGCCCGTGCCGCAACCCGGCGCACCCCTCGCGCCCGTATCCCAGTACGACACCCCCGCGCCGCAGCACGGAAGTCCGCCCGTACCGCAGTACGACAGTCCCGCCTCACCGGCTCCTCAGCCGTGGCCGGTGCCACCCGTGCCGCAGACACCGGGACCGCCGACGCAGCCGGCGGATTCGGGGTCACCCGCGCAGCCCTACCCCGGGCCGACGGAGCCGCCGTACGCGGCACCGCCGCCCGGTCCGTTCCCGCCGCAGCCGGCCTGGAACCCGGCGCCCTGGCAGCAGGGCGGGCCGCCGCCGGTGGCGCCCCCGGTGGCGCAGCGGCCCTACCAGCCGACGGACACCGCGTCCCGGGTGCCTCCGGCGTTTCCGGAGCCGGCCTGGAGCCCGGAGGTGGGCACCGCGCCGACCGCCGAGGACTTCGCCCGGCGGCGTCAGGTGCGCCCCGCCGACCCGGTCGCGACGATGGGTGTCCGCGCCGTGGTCAACAAGACGGGTCTGGTGAAGCTGCCACCCGGGCGGCACGAGCTGGAACTCAAGCGGGACATCGAGATGGTGCGGCGCAACTTCGGCGGGCTACGGCAGGTGACCGTGGTCAATCCGAAGGGCGGTGCCGGCAAGACCGTCGCCATCCTGCTGCTCGCGATGACCTTCGGTCAGAAGCGCGGCGGGTACGTGCTGGCGTGGGACAACAACGAGACCCAGGGCACCCTCGGCATGCGCGCCCAGCAGGACTTCCACTCCCGTACGGTGCGTGACCTGCTGCGGGATCTGGGCCAGTTCCACGGTGCGCACGGGCGGGTCGGCGACCTGTCGCAGTACGTCCGCTCGCAGGGCGAGGGAATGTTCGACGTGCTCGCCTCCGACGAGTCGGCCACCGGCGGCGAGATGCTCACCGCCGCCGCCTTCGGCGAGATCCGCGAGGTGGTCAGCCGGTTCTACAAGCTGATCTTCGTGGACACCGGGAACAACGTCCGCGCGCAGAACTGGCAGGCCGCGATGGACGCCACCGACCAACTGGTGGTCACCATGTCGGCGCGCAACGACTCGGCCGAGACCGCCGCCCGGATGCTCGACCACCTGGAGCAGAGCGGACGGCAACGGCTGGTCCGGCAGGCGGTCACCGTGGTCTCCATGCCGCCGTCCCGCAAGGAGATCGACCTGCCCGCGATCGAGGAACACTTCGCGGCACGGACCCGGGCCGTGCTGCTGGCCCCGTACGAACGGCTCATCGACACCGGCGAGCCGCTCCGCTACGCCCACCTCTCAGCGGCGACCCGGGACGCCTGGCTCAAGATCGCCGCAGCCGTGGCCGAAGGCTTGTAGCAGCCGCCGGGACGGCGGAGCCCACCGAGAGCCCAAGCAGCCCAAGCAGCCCGAGTCGCCCGACCAGCCCGACGGCCGGCCGGGGACAGTTCGGGCTGGCGGGGGCTGCGGTCAGTTGCTGGCCAGCGCGTCGGCGGCGGCCGGGTCGCAGTCGCGGAGGAACTGGGCGCAGCGGGCGGCCTCGTCGGCCTCGCCGATCGCGTCGGCGGCCCGAGAGAGCACGTAGAGACAGCGCAGGAAGCCCCGGTTCGGCTCGTGCGACCAGGGCACCGGGCCGTGCCCCTTCCAGCCGTTGCGGCGCAACTGGTCAAGACCCCGGTGGTAGCCGGTGCGGGCGTACGCGTACGCCGGGACGACCTGGTCCTCGGCGAAGGCCCGGGCGGCCAACGCGGCCCAGCCGGCGCTGTACGTCGGGAACCGGGCCGCCACCTCGGCGAACGCCGCGTCGCTGCCGGCCTGCTCGGCGGCCGACAGGGTGGCGTCGGCCTCGTCGGCGGCGGGCAGGAGCGTGGCGGGCGGCTCAGGCAAGAGGTTCTGCATCGCCTCATTCAACCCGCTTCGAAGGGGCGCCCGCGAGGGGGTCCGGCAAGCCGGCTGGCTGAACGGCCGAGAGGTCCGTCACGCCTGCGGCCCATGCCACCGCACGGTCATTTCCACTACAACTGGGGGTCCGGAGCCTCCCCAGGAACCGGAAGGGCGGGAGCCCGGCCAGGCCGCCGGGCTCCCGCCCCCTTCTCCGGGCACTGCGGGGCCGAATCCGGCGCGGTTGTGCCGGCCGGGCAGGATGATCCGGTGCCGACTCCACCCCCCGCGGACGTCATCGAGCCGCACACCTGGACAGACGAGATCCAGACCCGAGCCGAGTTCGACCGTCGGCTGGCCACCGGAAGCCTGGTCGGCCTGACCGTCCAGGGGCTCCGGCTGGATCTGGACCCGGCCCCCGACTTCAGCGGCATCGAGGTGGCCGGGACGCTCTTCGTCGGCTGCCGGTTCACCTCCCGTCAGGTCGGTGCCGACCTGGTCCGGCGCGGCGCGAACGTGGTGCCGCCGTTCTCCGGCCTGCCGTACCCGACCCAGCCACCGCACCTGTACACCCCGGAGGAACTGGCCGCCGGCTTCGCCGAGGGCGGGTTCGAGGCGATGTACGACACCCGGGTGTACGCGCACTTCCGCGCCCACGGCGGGGCGCTGCCCGACGTCCGGGAGGCGCTCGGCCAGCGGCTGCACGACCACGGCGTGGACAACGCGCTCGCCGACGCCACGCGGGCGTGGCTGACCACCCACGGGCCGCAGTCGGTGGTCGGGGTGATGGGCGGGCACGCGGTACGCCGTGGCAGTGCGTCGTACCGGATGGCCGCGGTGCTGGGCTGGGAGCTGGCGCGGGCCCACCGGCTGGTGGTCACCGGCGGCGGGCCGGGGGTGATGGAGGCCGCCAACCTCGGCGCGTACCTGTCGACCCGGCCGGCCGAGGACCTCACCGCCGCCATCGACCTGCTCGCCACCGCGCCGGATTTCACCGACCACGACCGCTACACGGCGGCGGCGCTGCGGGTCCGGGAACTGTTCGGCCGGTCGGTCACGCCACCGCGCAACGGCACCGAACCGGTCATGGCCTACCGGGCGGACTCGGCCGCGCTGGCCACCGGCGACCTGGACTGGGCCGGCTGCGGCGGGCTGGCGATCCCGACCTGGCTCTACGGCCACGAGCCGGCGAACCTGTTCGCCGGCCGGATCGCCAAGTACTTCTCGAACGCCATCCGGGAGGACACCATCCTGCGGCTGGCCCGGGGCGGGATCGTCTTCGCCCCCGGCCGGGCCGGCACCGTGCAGGAGGTGTTCCAGGCGGCCACCAAGACCTACTACGGCACCGACGGGGCCAGTGGCGCGTACGTGTTCCTGGACCGTGCGTACTGGACGGAGGAGTTGCCGGTGGAGTCGCTGCTGCGCCCCCTGCTGGCCACCTCACCGTTCGGCGACCTCTCAGACACCGTGCACCTCACCGACGACGTCCACGAGGCGGTCCGCCTGCTGGTTCGGTAAGGAAGGGCCCCTTGTTAACGCCTCCGGTAGAGGAAGGGCCCCCTGTTAACAAACCAGCATCGACGCGCGAACAGACCGGCGGCCGGCCCCGAGGAACGGGACCGGCCGCCGGGTCGTACGGCGTCAGTGCGTCACTTGGTCATCGTGGTGCCGGTCGAGCGCAGGTGCTCGCAGGCCTCCACCACGCGGGCGGCCATCCCGGCCTCGGCGGCCTTGCCCCACACCCGCGGGTCGTACATCTTCTTGTTGCCGACCTCGCCGTCGACCTTGAGCACACCGTCGTAGTTGCGGAACATGTGGTCGGCCACCGGACGGGAGAAGGTGTACTGCGTGTCGGTGTCGATGTTCATCTTCACCACGCCGTAGTCGAGCGCCTCGCGGATCTCCGACAGCAGCGAGCCGGAGCCACCGTGGAAGACCAGGCTGAGCGGCTTCTCCTTGCCGTACTTCGCGCCGACCGCCTCCTGGATGTGCTTCAGCACCTCGGGGCGCAGCTTGACGTTGCCCGGCTTGTAGACGCCGTGCACGTTGCCGAAGGTCAGCGCCGCCATGTAGCGGCCCTTCTCGCCCAGGCCGAGCGCGTCGACCATGGCCAGACCGTCCTCGACGGTGGTGTAGAGCTTCTCGTTGATGGCGTTCTCGACGCCGTCCTCCTCGCCGCCGACGACGCCGACCTCGATCTCCAGGACGATCTTGCCCTTGGCGGCCTCGGTGAGCAGCTGCTCGGCGATCTCCAGGTTCTCCGCCACCGGCACGGCCGAGCCGTCCCACATGTGCGACTGGAACAGCGGCTCCTGGCCGTTCTTGACCCGCTCCTGGGAGATCCCCATCAGCGGCCGGACGAACTTGTCCAGCTTGTCCTTCGGGCAGTGGTCGGTGTGCAACGCGATGTTGACCGGGTACTTCTTGGCCACCTCGTGCGCGTACGCGGCGAACGCCACCGCGCCGGTCACCATGTCCTTCACGGACGGACCGGAGAGGTACTCCGCACCGCCGGTGGAGACCTGGATGATGCCGTCGCTCTCCGCGTCGGCGAAGCCCTTGAGCGCCGCGTTGAGCGTCTGCGAGGACGTCACGTTGATCGCCGGGTACGCGTATCGGCCGGCCTTGGCGCGGTCCAGCATCTCGGCGTAGGCCTCGGGGGAAGCGATGGGCATATCGAACGCTCCTTACTTGCCGCTGTCGGCCGTACGGCCGCTGTATCTCCTTGCGTGCTGGCCGTAGGCCGCCTGATCTCCATGGCGGGCCGGCCGTGGGCCGCCTGTTCTCCATAGGCACGCCGGACCGCGCTGTCCTCCGCGGGCAGTATCCCGTAGCGGGGCCACCCGGGCACAACCGGGCCGGTTCACCGGCGGCCTGCGGAGTCCGGCACCACGACGCTGATCAGCCAGGTGACCACCGCCATCACGATGGCTCCCCAGAAGGCCGCCCAGAAACCGTTGACGTGGAACGGCAGGTCGAGTGCCCGGGCGATCCAGTCGGTCAACAGGAACAGCAGCGCGTTGACCACCAGCGCGAACAGACCCAGGGTCAGCAGGTAGAAGACGCAGCCCACCACCTTGATGACCGGCTTGAGCACCGCGTTGACCACGCCGAAGATCAACGCCACGATGACCAGGGTGAACGCGCTGTGGTAGCCGGTCCGTCCGGTCACCCCGACCCCGGGCACGATCAGCGTGGTGATCCACAGCGCGACGGCGGTGGTCGCCAGTCGGATGAGGAAGCCCACAGCACCATCCTGGCACCGGGGACAGCCCCCGGTGGGGCGATTCGACCGACTCGACACCAGCCGGGGCGTACCCTTGCCCGCCCGACAGCCGCCCGGCAGCCGCCCGGCAGCCGCCCGGCAGCCGGCCGGCGTCCTCGGCCGGCGGCAGGTCGGTTCCCAGCGAGGCACCAGCGCAGCCCGTACCGTGGGTGCGTACCGTCCGCCGACATTCCGGAGGGACCGAATGGGTCAGCCCGACGAGGACTTCGCCCCCGGCGACCACCTGAGCCCGGAGGAACGCGACCTGGAGGCCGAGCCGGCCGACGCGGTCGAGCAGGCCGCCGTGGTCAACCCCGCCGAGGTCGAGGATGAGCCGCACCGCGGCCTGGAGGTCGACGACTGGGACGCGATGGAGCAGGCGCGGGTGGTCGCCGCCGACGAGGACGACTACCGCTGATCACCCGGCACCAGCCCGACCTTCCCGTCCAGTCCGGCCGGGCCCGATCGGCTCTTGTCGCTCAGCCGTTCGGCCGATCTTCGCCCCCTCGCGATCGGCACGGACAGCGAGAACCTTAAATCATCCTTAATATCCGGGGCTCCCAACCTGCACTCTTACAGGGAGGATCCCCCTTCATGCTGACCCACTCCGCCCGGCGCCGGCTTGCCGGGCTGGGCGTGACGGGCGCGCTCATCGCCGCCTCCGCCACTCCCGCTTCGGCCACGGAAGCCAACATCTCGCTGGGCGTCTACTTCGGCGACACCACCATTGCCGCCGGCTCGCCCGGGAAGGTCGAGGGCACGATCGTGTACGCCTCGTCCCCGGTGGTCGTGCGCGACTTCACGATCCGGTACGACTTCACCGACCTGACCGGCAAGGCGACGGTCACGTCGGATGACAGCTGGTGCACCGCGCCGGAGGCGAACACGCTGGTCTGCACCTACCCCTATGAGGTCGACCTCGATGAATGGGGCTACGGCGGCCTCTTCCAGGTGGCCATCGCTCCGGCCGAGGACGCGAAGGACGGCGACACGGGCACTCTCAAGGTCAGCGCCAGCGGCGCCGGTCTCGCACCAGTCACCCACGAGGCACGGGTGCGGGTCGGCGAGGGCGTCGACCTGGCCGGCGGCCAGTCCACGAAGCGGTCCGGCGACCCGGGCAAGGCGTTCACCGCGCCGCTGAAGGTCACCAACACCGGCGCATCGGTCGCCAAGGGCGCCAGCGTGATCTTCTACAACGACAACGCCATCCAGGCCGACAAGCGGTACAAGAACTGCACCTACGTGGGTACGCGGTTGCTGTCCTGCCACTTCGACGGCGACCTCGCGCCGGGCGCCAGCTACGACACCACCCTCGCCTACCGAGTCGGTAAGGACGCGTTCGCCCCGAGCTTCGCATACGGCGAGATCGGCTGGATGACGCCGGCCGAGTTCGAGGACTTCGACGCGTACCTGAAGAACCGGGGCTTCACGCTGGGCGAGCCGGGTACCGACGGTGAGCTGAAGCTGACCGAGGTCGGCCCGAGCATCGCGGCGCGCAACGCCCAGGCGGACATCGAGCCGGACAACAACTGGTCGAGCCTCGCGTTGACGGTCACCGGCAAGAACGGCACGGACCTCGAAGCGATCGGCGACAAGGTCTCGGGCGCCAAGGGCGACGAGGTCGTGGCGACGGTCGGCTTCCGCAACAACGGCCCGGCCACCCTGGACTACAGCCGGGGCGGCTCCTCGGTCACCTACCTGGAGATCGGGGTTCCCACCGGCACGAGCGCGGTGACGGTCCCCGACAACTGCTCACCGGTGAGCAACAAGGGCGAGTGGGGCGAGCCGGGGGAGCCGGGCGGGCGCACGTACCGCTGCTACGCCAGCTCGTTCATCAAGGCCGGGGACGAGGAGACCATCGAGTTCGGGCTCCGGATCGACAAGGTCACCCCGAACGCGACCGGCAAGGTCAAGATCAACGTTCCGTGCCAGTGCGACGGCGGCTTCTACTCCGACCTGAAGCCGTCCAACGACACCGCCAAGATCGTCGTCAACGCGAACGGCCAGGGCGGCGACGGCGGCCAGGGCGGCGGCGAACTGCCGATCACCGGCGCCAACACCGTTCTGATCGCGGGCGCCGGCAGCGTACTGCTCGCCGCCGGTGTGGTCGGCTTCGTGCTGGCCCGCCGCCGCCGCACGCACTTCACGGCCTAGCCCAACGCCAAGAGCGACAGCACCACCGGTGCCCCGCCGACCACAACTCGGCGGGGCACCGCCGTATCCCACGGCAACCACCCGCCAGAATCCGGACGACGCAAGATCGACGGAGCTGACACCATGGGCGGGTGCTGCTCACCCTGACCACCACGCACCACCCCGCGACCGACCTCGGTCATCTCTTGATCAAGCACCCCGACCGGGTGCAGGCCTTCGACATGCCCGTCGGTACCGCACACGTCTTCTACCCCGAGGCCGGCGAGCAGCGCTGCACGGCCGCCCTGCTACTCGAAGTCGACCCGCTGAAGCTGGCCGCCACGCGGGGTCGGGGTCGCGGCCGGCAGCCGGCCGCGACCCCGGAGAGCTTCACCCTCGGGCGGTACGTCAACGACCGGCCGTACGCCGCGTCCAGCCTGCTCGCCTCGACGCTGTCCAAGGTGTACCGCTCCGCGCTGCGCGGTGAATCCCGGGAGCGGGCGGAGTTGGCCGCCACCGCCATCCCGCTGGAGGTCCGGGTGCCGGTGCTGCGCTGCCGGGGCGGCGCCGAGGTGGCCACCCGGGTGTTCACCCCGCTGGGCTGGACCGTCACCGCCACCCCGGTACCCCTCGACGAACTGCATCCGCAGTGGGGCGACAGCCGCTACGTCGACCTGACCCTCACCGGCACGGTCCGGGTCGCCGACGCGCTCAACCACCTGTACGTCCTGCTGCCGGTGTTGGACGACGCGAAGCACTACTGGGTGGCGCCGGACGAGGTGGACAAGCTGCTGCGGGCGGGCGCGGGCTGGCTGGCCGACCACCCGGAGCGCGGCCTGATCGTCCGCCGCTACCTCGCCCACCGCCGGGCGCTGGCCGGTCAGGCCCTGGAGCGGCTGGCCGCCCAACGCCCCACCGACGAGCCGATCGCCGACGACGGCGTGGACGACGGGCCGGCCCGCGAGACGGCACCCCGGGCGTCGCTGGCCGCGCGCCGACGGGAGGCGGTGCACGCCGCGCTGGTCGACGCCGGCGCCCGCCGCGTACTGGACCTGGGATGCGGCGGGGGCGCGCTGCTGGCCACGCTGATCGGGGACCGCCGGTTCACCGAGATCGTCGGCACCGACGTCTCCACCCAGGCACTCGCCGTGGCCGCCCGCCGGCTGCGGCTGGA
>NZ_JBFBAO010000220.1:0-11968 GCF_040682255.1 Micromonospora sp. NPDC051296
CCCGGCGACGGCGGGGAAGTTACGTGATCAACGGGCGTCGGCATCGGGACCTCCGGCGATGGTGGCGAACGGGATCGGGCAGCAGGGTTGCCCGGCGCAGGCGACCAGGTCGTCGCAGCCGGCGTCGACGGCCGCCCGGAGCGTGCCGGCGATCACCTCGAGGTCGGCGATCTTCGCCTCCACCTCGGTCAGCTTGGCGCGGGCGCGGGCCCGCAACCCCGCGTCCGTCCCGCGGTGCCGGTGCCGGCCGGCGGCCAGCAGTTCGACCACCTCGTCAAGGGTGAACCCGAGCCGCTGGGCAGCCTTGATCACCCGAAGCGTGGTGACCGCCTCGGCCGGGTAGAGCCGGTGCCCGCCCAGGCTGCGTCGTGGCTGGGCGAGCAGGCCCCGGCGTTCGTAGTAGCGCAGTGTCTGCGGGTTCACCCCGGCCGCCGCGGCGACCTGGCTGCTGCGCATCCCGGTCACGAGCGCAACCCGGCGGCGGCCCGCCCGGCGAGTGCGGCCAGGACGTCGCTGTGCGCGACCGGTACCTCCACGTCGACCTTTACGGCGTCGGCGACCGGGGTGACGGTGAAGGTGAAGAATGAACAGCATTCGTTCTCCCGCCGGGTCAGGTCGCGGGCGGTGGCCTCGGCGGCCGGGTCGAGCCGCCACCGCAGCCGGGTCGGAGCCAGCAGTTGCTGACCGAGCAGCGCGGTGGCGAACAGCCCGTCGAACTCCGCCAGCCGCGTGGGCGTCTCGATGGTGGGCAGGGTGCACGCCTCGGGCACCCAGGCCGGATCGTTCGTGGTCATGCCTTGACGGTAAGGCCGTACCTGGGTACCGGATACAAGCCCGCCTGGCGCATAGAACTTGACGACCCATTGCCGGCCGACAAATGTCTGTTTTGACCTATTTTGCTCTATGGCGGCACATACAGTGTGGTTCGGGGTTGGTGAGGAAGCTGAGCAGGGAGGGGCTCATGTCGTTCGCGCGCTGGTGGCGCCGGGTACTGGCCACGGCGCTGTCGGTCGCCCTGAGTGTGGGAGCCGTGGTGGCTCTTCCGGGCGTGGCGGCGGCGGATGGCTCGGTATTGTTCGACCAGCCGTTTCGCAACAACACCCCGAACGGCCTCGGCGCGGTGGCGGTACCCGGCGTGCCCTCGGGCACGAACAGCAACAGCGCCTGCTTGAGCGCGGCGGGCAACACCACCGTCGGTCCCCTGCTCAGCTGCCCCACCAGCACCGACGCGCAGGGTTCCGGCAAGCTCCGGCTGACCCCGGCATCCCTCAGCCGGCAGGGCGGGGTGTTCGGCGCGGTGAGCGTGCCGACCTCGCAGGGGCTCTACGTCACGTTCAACGCCTACCAGTACGGCGGCAGCAGCCCCGGGGCGGACGGCATCGCCTTCGTGCTCGCCGCGGTCGACCCGGCCGACCCCCGCTCGCCGTCGGCCATCGGCCAGCCGGGTGGGTCGCTCGGCTACTCGGCCGCGTACAACGGCGGCTCGGTCGGTCTCTCGAACGGATACCTGGGCATCGGCTTCGACGTCTACGGGAACTACAGCAACAGCGTCTACCAGGGCACCGGCTGCACCAACCCGGCGTACATCTCGACCAACAACGGGCGGGTGCCGGGCCAGGTCGTCATCCGCGGGCCGGGCCGCAACGGGGTCGGCTACTGCGCGATCAACAGCACCGCCACCAGCACCTCGTCGGCGGCGATCCCGCTGCGCGCGAACACCCGGACGGCCTCCGTGGTGCCGGTCGAGGTGGTCGCCAACACCACCAGTTCGCCGTACACCACCAGCACCGGGATCACCGTGCCGGCCGGCCAGTACGCGGTCCGGTTCACCCCGGTCGGCGGGACGGCCCGGACGCTGTCCGGCACGCTGCCTTCGGTGTCGTCGAGCCTGTACCCGTCGCCGACCTGGCTGAACGCCAACGGCATCCCCCGGCAACTCGCCTTCGGCTGGGTCGGCTCGACCGGTGCCGTCACCGACTTCCACGAGATCGACAACGCCCGGGCGGTCAGCTTCAACCAGGTGCCGGACCTCAGCGTGAGCCAGACCAGTTCGGTCGGGGCCAGCCCGCAACCCGGCGACCCGGTCACCTACACCGTCACCGCCCAGGTCGATTCCGGGACCAGCGAGCCGTCGCCGATCCTGTTGACCCAGACCCTGCCGGCCGGGGTCGTCCCGCGCGGCGCCACCGGTACCGGCTGGGCCTGCGGTTCGCCGTCGGGTCAGAGCATCACCTGTACCAACAGCAATGTGCCGTTCCCGGCCGGCGCCGCCCTGTCGCCGGTCACCGTGGTGGCGACGGTTACCGGTAGCGGGGTGACCCCGACGTTGATCCAGACGGGAACGGTGGCCACCGCGTCGTCGATCGACGCGAATCCGGGCTACGCCTCGACCACCACGGCGGTCACTCCGCTGACCGCGCCCTCCGCCGTCACCGTCACCCCGGCGCTGGGGTCGATCTCCGGCGGCGGGGCGGTCACCGTTCGTGGCAACAACCTCGCGGGCGCTACCGCGATCACCATCGGTACGGCCGACGAGCAGACGACCGGCGCCTCGGCGGTGCTGCTGCCATGCGCCTCCGGCCCGGCCGCCGGCTGCTTCACCGTCAACAGCGACGGCAGCCTCGGCATCTCCTCGATGCCCGCCCGGTCCGGCCCGGCCCCGGTGACCGTCGCCGTCGCCACCCGTGGCGCCGCCGGCTCGGGTAGCTACGTCTACGCCGCCCCACCGGCCACCCCGGCCACCCCGACGGCCGTCGCCGGCATCACCAGCGCCACCGTCTCCTGGGCCGCGCCGGCGGACAACGGCAGCCCGATCACCGGCTACGTCCTCACCCCGATCCGGGACGGGGTGACCCAGCCGACGGTCACCTTCGACACCTCCACCACCATCCGTACGCTGACCGGGCTGACCGCCGGATCCCAGTACGCCTTCCGGGTGGCGGCGACCAACGCCTTCGGCACCGGTACGGCCAGCCCGTCCTCGACACCGGTCGTGCCGTACACGGTGCCAGCCGCACCGACCATCACCTCGGCCACCGCCGGCACCAACTCCGCCACGGTGACCTGGAGCGCGCCGGCCGACGGCAGCTCGGCGATCACCGGCTACCGGTTGACCCCCTACCTCGCCGGAACGGCGCAGACCCCGCTGAGCCTGCCGGCGACACCGACGTCCAGGACCGTCACCGGCCTGACCGCTGGCACCGCGTACACCTTCCGGATCGCCGCCGTCAACGCCGCCGGCACCGGCCCCGACTCGGCGCAGTCCCCCGCGGTCACGGTCAACGCCCCGCCGGCCCTGACCTTCCCGCCCCCGCCGGCCGGTGAGGTCGGCGCCGGGTACCGGGTCGCGCTCACCGTGGCCGGCGGCACCGCGCCGTTCGCCTGGTCGGTGAGTGCCGGCGCGCTGCCGGCCGGGTTGACCCTCGATCCGGCCAGCGGGTTGCTGTCCGGCACGCCCACCGCGGCGGGCAGCTTCTCGTTCACGATCCGGGTGACCGACGCCAGTGGCTTCTCCGACACCCGGCCAGCCACTCTGGCCATCGCCGCCGCGCCCAGCCTCAACTTCCCGTCGCCTCCGGCCGGCAAGGTGTTCACCCCGTACGCCTACCAGCTGACCGTGACCGGTGGCACCGCGCCGTTCGCCTGGTCGGTGAGTGCCGGTGCGCTGCCGGCCGGGTTGACCCTGGACCCGGTCACCGGGTCGCTGTCCGGCACCCCCACCGCCGCCGGGACCTTCTCCTTCACGGTCCGGGTGACGGACTCGTTCGCGCAGTCCGCCACCCGCCCGGTCAGCCTGGTCATCGCTCCGCTGGCCGGGTTGGCGATCAGCGTGCCGGCCGCCGCCTCCCTCGGCCGGGCCACCCCGGGCTCCCCGCCGCTCGCGGACCGGCTCGGCCTGGTCACGGTGATCGACGACCGAGGCCCGAGCGCCGGCTCCTGGACCGCCACCGTCTCGGTGACGGCCTTCACCACGGGTTCGGGTTCGCCCGGTGAGACCATCCCCCGTTCCGCCGTCAGCTACGCCTCCGGTCCGGCTGTGAGCACCACCGGTTCCGGGGTGTTCCTGCCGCAGCCCGGCACCGTGCTGGACGTGCCGCGTACCGCCGCCGGGTGGTCCGGCCCGACCGGCGCCAACTCGGCCAGCTGGAATCCCGTGCTGTCGGTGACGCTGCCCCAGCAGGCGGTGGTCGGGGCCTACCGGGCTACGGTGACCCACTCGGTCATCTGACCGTCCGGCGGCGGCCGAGCGCGGCGAGCACCGCACCGGCGGCGACCAGCAGGGCGGCCAGGGCCAGCAGCGGGCCCGGTCCCGAGTCCGATCCGGTGACCGGCAACGGTTGTTTGGACGGGTCGGGGGTCGGCGATCCGGTCGGGTCGGGGGTCGGGCTGCCCGACGGCGCCGGCACCACCTCGAACGTGACGCCGGTCGAGCCGGCCGGCGCCGTCGCCACCGGCTCGGCCAGCGATCCAGCCGAAAGCCCGGCCGGCCGTTCCCCGGCGTTCCACCGCGCCCCGGCGGCCGTCGCCGGTCCGGCGGCGAGCACGCCGGCCACGACCAGGCCGGCGACGGCCGACCAGCCGAGTGCCACCGCACGGACCGTGGAGACGTTGCGGATCCGGACCACCATCACGACCTCCATCCGGGCGTACGCCACCGGCCCCGGAACGGTGGCCGGCAGGATCGATCAGCGCGTGGGGATGCGGCGGGCCGTGCCGAACGGTGCCGCAGAGAAACGCGAGACTAATCCTATATGCCCAATTATGGGAGGATCTCGGCTTTCGTGATGGAGGCGCGAATCGGCCCGACCGCTTCCGAGGAGGCGGCCGGGCCGCAGGAGGACGCCCGTTCCGGCGGGCGCTGGCTGGTCAGGCGGTTTGCCGGTCCGGTGCGGCGGTCGCCGGTTGATCCGGCGGGTCGTCGCCTTCCTCGCGGCGGGACCGCCGCCGAGCCAGGTGCCAGGCGGCGAACACGACGAGGATCGCCAGCGCCGCCAGAGTCCCGAGTGAGTACACCAGCCAGCCCGGCTTCGCGGTCTCCATCGCGGCGCGAGTCGTGACCGGGAGGGTGATCCGCCCGTCGGCGGTGCGTTCCACGACCCCGCTGGCCAGGACCAGCCGGGCGTCCCAGACGCCGGCCGGCAGGGACTGGTCGACCTCGATGCGAACCTGGCCGCTCTGGCCGGGCGGGATGGTCACCCCGTTGGTCACCTTGAACGGACCGGCCCGGATCGACTTCTTGGTCAGGGTCAGCGTCCCGGTCATGTCGAGGGCCCGTCCACCGGTGTTGGTCACCCGCGCGGTCACCACGGGGAACTCGCCGGTGCCCGGCTCGGCCGCCACGTCGTCGATCCGGAAGTCCGTCGGCGGTTCGCCGCCCGGCCCGATGTCGAGGTACAGCCGGATGCCCACCCGGTGCACCTGGGTGACGTTGCCGCTCCGCTCCGGCGCGCTGGAAACCTGCGCCCAGATCGCGCCGTACCGTTCACCCTTGGACGCGGTCCTGGGCACCTCGATGTCGACGTCGACGGGTTTCCGCTGGCCGGGCGCGAGGTCCAGGTTGGCCGCCCCCAGGCTGACCCAGTCGCTGAGCTCGTTGCCGCCGCGTCCTTCGGAGACGGTGAACGCGTTGCCCTTGATGGCGGCGGCCCCGGCGTACAGCTCGATCTGCTGGCGGTCCGGCGAGTCGTTGCTGACCTCGACCCGGCGGCTGATCGTCGCACCCGGCTTCACATGGTCGATGACGTAGACGTGGGCTCGGGGGTCGTCGACCCGCGCGGCCGGGATTTCCAGCAGGCGGAGTCCGATGCCGTCCCCGTCCCGCCCGGCTGCCTGCCATTGCTCCTGCCCGGCGACGGCAGGTGCCGCCGGCACTCCGAACGCCACGAGGGCGACGGAGGCCAGCGGCACCAGCCGGCCGAGGAGGCTAGAGCACCGAATGTGTCACCGTCCCGGTGTAGGTCCCCCGGACGGTGGCGGGTGGGATGTTCACCACCAGGGTCGGGTTCCAGGTGGCGAAGTTGTTGCCGGTGCCGCCGGTCTTGCTGAACGCGGTCCGCGGCACGTTGATGATCTGCTGGTCGCCGGGGGTCGGCTGGCCGGGTGTGAAGGTGCCGGTGCCGGCCGTTGCCGTGGCCGGGCCGGACCAGTAGCTGACGTTGATGTTCGGAATCGTCTCCCCGGAGGTGCCACCGCCGGTGGAGAAGTCGGTGGAGATGACGGAGGCGGTCCAGTTCGGGGTGATCGACGAGCGCTGGTCGAGCACCGTGACCGGGCCGAGCAGGCCGGAAACCGAGCTGCCCTCGACGCCGTGGCCGATGTTCGCCGAGGCGGGCACGGTGATCGACAGGCCGCCGGTGGCGTCCACGGTCAGCGTGACGGTGGTGTCCTCCGCATGGGCGGGTGCGGCGAGTGCGGCGGACGCGGCCACGCCCGCCAGGGCGGCGGCGAGAAATCTCTTTCGCATCAAGGCTCCTTCGTTCATGCGTTTGCTGGAGGCGGCATCTGGAGACTAATGGGCTTTATGTTCACTTCGATGGGTGTTCACGCCTTAAGTACCTCTATGGGCTGAAAGTCTGTTTCGGGTAGGCGCGTCGGGCCGTCAGTGTCTCCGCCTGCGCGGGCCGGCCGGTGCCACGTTTGTGCCGGTTGGCGGCGGGAACGGGGGCCGCACCGAGAGTCAGGAGCAGCGCATGAGCGAACCCGCGTCGGCTGAGCCCGTCGGCGAGCTGGAACTCGTCCACGCCTTCACCGGGCCGATGCCGACCGGCGTGAGCGTCTCGCACACCGGCCGGATCTTCGTCAACTTCCCGAGGTGGGGTGACGACGTGCCGGCCACCGTGGTCGAGCTGCGCGACGGCCGAGAGGTGCCGTTCCCGGACGAGGCGTGGAACCGGCCGGGCAGCGACGACGACCCGGATGCGTTCGTCTCGGTGCAGAACATCGTGGTCGATCCCGCCGACCGGCTCTGGGTGCTCGACACCGGCAGCCCGATGTTCCAGCCCACCCGGCCGGGCGGCCCCAAGCTGGTCCGCGTCGACCTGGACACCGACACGGTCGCCCAGGTGATCACCCTTCCGCCGGACGTGGCGCTGCCCACCACGTACCTCAACGACGTCCGGTTCGACCTGCGGCGCGGGGCTGCGGGGATCGCGTACGTCACCGACTCGGCGGTCGCCGGGCCGAACGGGATCATCGTGGTCGACCTGGCCACCGGTGCGTCGTGGCGGCGGCTGCACGACCATCCGTCCACCAAGGCGGAGCCTCCGTCCACCTTCCGGCCGGTGGTGGAGGGACGCCCGTTCGAGGAACGGCCGGTCGACGGGCCGCCGCAGCCGGTCATGATCGGCTCCGACGGGATCGCCCTCTCCGCCGACGGCTCCCGGCTCTACTACTGCCCGCTCGCTTCCCGCCACTGGTACAGCGTCGCCACCGACGCTCTCGCCGACGTCTCGGTCGGCGCGGACGAGGTCGCCGCGACGGTGGTCCACGAGGGCGAGAAGGGCGGCGGGTCCGACGGCCTGGAGAGCGACGACGCCGGGCGGGTCTACCTCACCTCGTACGAGCACAACGCGGTGCTGCGGCGCCGCCCGGACGGCGAGTACGAGACCGTGGTGCACGACCCCCGGCTGCTCTGGCCCGACACCATGTCGGTGGCCGTCGACGGGCACCTCTACGTCACCGCGAACCAGCTGCACCGGCAGGCCAACTACCACCGTGGGAAGGACCTGCGCCGCAAGCCGTACGCGCTGTTCCGTACCCGGATCGACGCCGGGCCGGTGCTGCTGCGCTGAGGGCCCTCAGCTGCCGGCGCGGGCCCGTGGAAAAAGTTCCGCGAAAAAGTTGGGCGGTGGTGTCGAATCCCGGTCCTCCCGTTCGAGCTTCCCGGTAGAGGGGCCGAACGGAGCGCCCCGAAGGGGAAGGGAGACCGGGCGATGTCCCGTACCAGCAACTCAAGCACGGCAGATCCGCACGCCCGCCGGGCGGCGGCCCGGTCGAGGAGCGGCCCGCTCGGGCCCGAGTCCGACCCGACCATGGGCAGCCGCCTGCTGCTCCTTGGTGCCCTGGCCGGCCCGGCCTACGTTCTGGTGTCGCTGGCCCAGGCACTGAGCCGGGAGGGGTTCGACCTGACCCGGCACGCGTGGAGCCTGCTGGCCAACGGTGACTGGGGCTGGATCCAGCTGACCAACCTGATCGTGACCGGCCTGCTGGTGATGGCGGGCGCGGCCGGTCTTCGCCGGACCCTCCAGCCGGGTGTCGGCGGCACCTGGGCACCCCGGCTGCTGGTCGGCTACGGCGCGAGCATGGTCGCCGCGGGGATCTTCCGCGCCGATCCGGCCCTCGGTTTCCCGGCCGGCACACCGGCGGACGCCGCCACCGTGAGCTGGCACGGGATGCTGCACTTCGGATCGGGCGCGGTCGGCTTCAGCTGCCTCGTCGCGGCGTGCCTCGTGCTGGCGCGCCGCTTCGCAGCCGACGGGCTGCCCGGGTGGGCGGCGTTCTCGCGTACCACCGGGGTGCTGTTCCTCGTCGGGTTCGTCGCGATGGCCGCCAGCGGTGGGCGCGTCGCCGCGAACCTGGCGTTCACCGCCGCCATCCTGCTGGCCTGGGCGTGGTTGTCGCTGACGCTGCGCCACCACCACCGCGCCGTGACCCGATAGCTGCCAACCCCTGACAGAAGGAGCTAGCGATGCGATACCTGGCACTGCTCAAGGCCGCCCGGCCCGACACCCCGGCACCGCCGGAGCTGATGCAGGCGATCATGAAGCTTGGTGAGGAGGCGACCGTCGCCGGTGCCCTGCTCGACCAGGGCGGGCTCGCGCCGAGCACGGCCGGCTGGCGGGTCGACGTGTCCGGCGGAGACCTGGCCGTCACCGACGGGCCGTTCGCCGAGGCGAAGGAGATCATCAGCTACGCGGTCTACGAGGTACGCACCAGGGAAGAGGCGGTCGAGTGGACCTCGCGGTTCATGAGGCTGCACCGCGACCTGTGGCCCGGCTGGGCAGGTGAGAGCGAGGTGCGCAAGGTGTTCGGGCCGGAGGACTTCGCGCCGCCCGCCTGATGGCGGTGGTTGGATCGGTAGCCGTGACGGCTACCGATCCAACCTCCGAGGACGCGACGCGGGCGACCCGCCGGGCCGTCGAAGCGGTCTGGCGGATCGAATCGGCCCGGCTGATCGCCCGGCTGGCCCGGCTGGTCAGGGACGTCGGGCTGGTTGAGGAACTGGCGCAGGACGCGCTGGTCGTGGCGCTGGAACGCTGGCCGGAGACCGGCGTACCGGACGATCCCGGCCGGTGGCTGCTGGCGACCGCGAAGCACCGGGCGATCGACCTGCTGCGCCGGCAGGAGCGGTACGCGAAGAAGCTCGCGCTGCTCGGCCGGGACGTGCAGATCCAGCAGGAGTACGCGGAGGCGGAGTTGGACGCCGCGCTGGACGACCACATCGGCGACGACCTGCTGCGGCTGGTCTTCACCGCGGCCCATCCCGTGCTCTCCACCGAGGCGAAGGTGGCGCTGACGCTGCGGCTACTCGGCGGCCTGACCACCCCGGAGATCGCCCGCGCCTTCCTGATCCCGGAAACCACCGCCGCCCAACGCATCGTGCGCGCCAAACGGGCGCTCGCCGCCGCGAACGTGCAGTTCGAGCTGCCCAACCCCGCCGAACTGCCCGACCGGCTCTCCTCGGTGCTGGAGGTCGTCTACCTGATCTTCAACGAGGGCTACTCGGCGACCAGCGGTCGGGATTGGGCCCGCCCCGAGCTGTGCCACGAGGCGGTGCGGCTGGGACGCATCCTCGCCGGGCTGCTTCCCGACGAGCCCGAGACGCACGGCCTGCTGGCCCTGATGGAGATCCAGGCGTCCCGCCTGCGGGCCCGGGTCGACGCCGCCGGGCAACCGGTGCCCCTGCTCGACCAGGACCGCCGGCTGTGGGACCGGTTGCTGGTCCGCCGTGGCCTGGCCGCGCTCGCTCGCGCCGAGTCCCGGGGAGTGGGTCGCTACACCCTGCAGGCCGCGATCGCGGCCTGTCACGCCCGGGCCGCCCGCGCGGAGGACACCGACTGGCCCCGGATCGTCGCCCTGTACGAGGTCCTCGCCCATGTCCAGCCGTCCCCGGTGGTCCTGCTCAACCGGGCCGCGGCGGTCGGTCTGGCCGGCGATCCGGCCCGGGGCCTGGCCCTGCTCGACTCGCTGGGGCAGGAGCGGGCGCTGCGCGACTACCCGCAGCTCCCGGCGGTACGGGGCGAACTGCTGGCCCGGCTGGGCCGGGCCGACGAGGCGCGCGACGAGTTCGCGCGGGCCGCCGACCTCACCCGCAACGACGGCGAACGCGTGCTGTTCCGCCGTCGGGCGGACGCCCTGTAGTCCCGCCCGCTTTCCGGCCGCCGGCCTAGCGGTATCGGCCGGGTCCCTTGCCGTACATCAGGTAGAACATCGGCCCGACCGGGAACGACAGCACGATGATCAGCGCCCAGGTGCTGCGGTCGAAGTAGCGCAGTTGGTGGTCGCTGGTGCGGGCGAGATCCGCCAGGAGGCGCCGGTCGAACCAGACCACCATGCTCAGGATCGCCGCAGCGGTGATCAGGACGAGCGTTCCGTTGTCACCCATCGTCGCCTCCGCCTCGGCCTCCGATCCGGCAGTCAGCTCCCAGTATCCGCCGGGCCGGTTCACGCGTGGAGGTGGGTGCTCAACTGGTGGCGCGACGGCGCAGCAGGAACACCACCGCGCCGGCAACCGCGAGGACCAACACCCCACCGCCGGCCAGCAACGCCAGCGCGCCCGGCCCGCCACCGCTCGATCCGCTCGCGACCGGACTGGCCGACGCGCTGGACGCGGCGGCGGAGGTCGCCACGGCGGATGGCGTGGCCGCCGCCTCACTCGCCTCCGGGCTGGCGCTGACGGTGGGTTCGGCGCTGGCGGTGGGATCGGCGACGGTGAACCGGTACGACCCCTGCACCGGGTGCCCGTCAGTGGAGACGACCCGGTACGCGACCGTGTAGGTGCCGTTGGCCAGCGGTGCGTCGATGGTGACCGTGCCCTTGGTGCCGGTCACCTCCGGCTCGCCGGTGGCCACCTTCTGCTCGGCGGCGTCGCTGAGCGTGATGGTGGTGAAGGTCGGGTTCAGCTTCTGCATGAACTCCAGGGTGATCTTGACCGGCGGGGTGGTCAGCTTGGCGTCCTGGGCGGGACTCGCCTTGCGCAGGACGTTGTGCGCGTACGCGGGGGAGCCCGGCCCGAGCAGCAGGGCCGTGGCGGCCAGCGCGGCGGCGAGCAGGCCCGCGGTGAGCGGGCGGCGGAGACGGATGGGCATGGCGGTCATTCTCCTGGTCAGTCGAGCAGTTGCTGGCCGATCCAGCCGCCCTCCGGGCAGCCGGCCGCGCCGGCTCACCCGCCGGCCAGGCGCACAAACCGGCTGGACATGGACCTCCTTTCGAAGATCGACGTCATCAGGTTGGTCGGCCACACCCACCCGGAAGTTCCACCCGCTGCGGGTAACCCGGGTCACCCCAGCCCGCGAAGCCCTCGCCGCCCGCGATCTTGCACTTTTCGTCGCCGCGAAAGCGAGCAAAAGCCCCACAAGGGCGACCCAAAGTGCAAGATCGCCGGGGCCGGGGCCGGGGCCGGGGGCGGGGGCGGGGCCGGGGGCGGGGCCGGGGGCTTCGTGGGCTGGGTGTGGGTGGTTAGGAGGTGCGGGTGGCGGTGGCGAGGAAGCGGTGGGGCGGGTCGTCGTAGGTGTCCAGGTGCCATCCGGTCCGGCTCGTGCTGGCTCGCAGCGGGGTTTCGGCGAGGGGTTCGTCCGGTCGTAGGGTGCGGCCGTGTCGGGCGGCGAGGGTGGCTCGGCCGGAGGGGTGGAAGAGGACGAGCCGGCCGCCGGGCCGGGTGATCCGGGCGAGTTCCCGCAGGCCGGCGTCGGAATCGGGAAGGTGGGGAAGCAGCCCGGCGGCGAAGATCGCGTCGACCCTGGCGGCGCAG
>NZ_JBFBAO010000221.1:0-11892 GCF_040682255.1 Micromonospora sp. NPDC051296
GGGGGGTGCTCGGGCGTCCGGGGGGTGTAACGATCCGGGCCGGTCCCGCATTCCAGCGGGCCAGGGGTTCCGGGGGTGCCGGTCATGGCGCGGGGAGCGCCGGCGGTATGCCATGTTCAACGACCCGGGGCCCAGCATCATTCCCCGCCGGTCGGCCCGGTGCGGCGTGCTGTGCGGCGCGGGAGAGCGTCGCGGCCACGGCATGTTCAACGACCAGGGTGCGGGCATGATTCCGCCGCGGGGGTGACCCAGCCCACCGCCCGATCCACCCGATACCGGACATCCGGTGACGGCTGGTCCGAACCCGACCCGGACATCGCGGCCTTTGCCGCCCGCGGGATGCCACGGCGGACGCATCGGACCGGGTCACGTTTCGTCACCGGCGCGCTCCGACGGTGGGTTCGCAGCCTTGCGCGGACTCCGTGACGCGCTTGCAGCGCATCCTGCTCTCTGGGATCGACGTCGGCGTGACGGCCGGGCCGAGGGCGGGCCAGCCGGCGGGCGACCCGCGCGTCCTGATGCTCGGGGTGGCGGCGTTTCCGGGGAGGGGGAGCGGGAAACCGGGCGGGCAGGAGGTCACGACCGAGGGAGGACCCTGTGCGCCTGCCGGGCCGATCCACCGCCAGCCGCGAGCGCTTGGCCCCGGTGGCCGGTGCGCCGCTGTGGTGCGACGCGCGGGAGTTCGGACTTCGGGGCGACGGGGTGACCAACGACCAGCCCGCGCTGTCGGCCCTGGTGGACCGGCTTGGCGAAGGGTACGCCGCGGACGGCCGAGCCCGCGTCATCTACTGCCCGCCGGGGATCTACTCGATCCGGGACGCGGGCACGGTCTGGCGCAGTGGGGTCTCCCTGCTCGGCGCCGGAGCGGGCGCGACCCGGTTCATGCTGAGCAACGAGGGCAACCGCGCCGAACCGACGCCGCTCGCCTTCTGGACCACGGTGCAGCACGGCGCGGATCGCGACCGGCACATCGCCGATTGCACCTTCGCGGACTTCGAGATCGACGGCTCGGGCGTGGCCATGGCGGAGTACAGCTATCTGGCCAAGGGGCTCGGCCTGCAGTACGTCGTGCGGGGCGTGTTCCGCAACCTTTTCATCCACCACACCGGCGCGACCGGGTTGGGCTGCGACTTCCTCCAGGACAGCCTGATCGACGGGGTGGTGGTGGTCGGCTGCGGCCGGTTGGACAACGGCGAGGAGATGGGCGGCGCGGGCATCGGCATCGGCATCGGCGGCTGGGGCGAGGTGGAACGCTGCACGATCAGCAACTGCACCACGCTCGGCAACGGCACCAACGGGATCTTCCTGGAGTTGCAGAAGTCGTACTGGGCGTCCCCGCGCGGGTACCGGATCATCGGTTGCCACAGCCAGGCCAACCGGTTCGGCATCTCCGACTGGGGAGCCGACGGGCTGATCGTCTCCGCCTGCACGCTCACCGGCAACCTCGAGGCCGGCTTCGACGTCTCCGCCAACGGCACGGCCGGTGTCGCCGGGCGCGGCGGCATTCTCAGCGACTGCGTCATCGACCGCAACGTCCGCGACGGGATCAGCATGGGTAACACCCCTGGCCCGTACACCATCCGGGGCAACCGGATCAGCGGCAACGGAGGGTACGGCTATCACCAGCACGACCTCGGCACCGGCTTCCAGGGCGCGGCCTCGGACGTGGTGATCGACAGTAACGAGTTCTGGGACAACGGGCTGGACGCGATCCGGGTCGACCGGCCGATGGTCGACGCGGCAGTGGTGGGCAACCGGATCCGCAACAACGGCCGGCAGTGCGCTCCGGCCGCCGGTGGGGCCGGAGAGTCGGTGCGGTACGCCCGTCGGTCCATGACGGACCGGACAGCGAGCTGGCCGCCCGACGGCCATCGTGGCAAGGTGCTGCGGGTGGGTTCCCGGATGGCGGTGGTGGTCGGCAACACCGACACCGACCTGAACCTGGCCGACCTGCGGCCGGACGCCGCGAACGCATGGAATCAGGACGTACCACCGCCGGGCATGGGCTACGAGCTGCCGCCCGCCGCGCCGGTGCGGGCCGGCATCGCCATCAACGCGCTCTTCGAATCGGCGACGGTGCGCGGAAACCGGATCTGGGACAACCGCGAGCACCCCACCCAGAGCCACGGACTGTGGATCACCGAACGGGGTTCCTGCGTGTCGTGCCGGATCGAGGACAACGACCTCGCCGGCAATGCCGACGGCGCGCTGCGGTTGGACAGCCAACCAGTGGGCGGTCGGTGGGACCGCAACCACGTCGAAGTGGACTGACCGACCGCCCGACGGGAACGCGGGTCAGCCGGCCTCGCTCGTTGGGCCGGCCGAGGCCGCCTCGGCGTGCCGGTCGCGCAGCCGGGCCCGGATCTCCTCCGGGGTGTACGCGCGCCGCCGCCGCTCCGCCCGCGCGATCACCACGCCGGACGCCGCGACTCCGGCCAGACCGGCCAAGCCGAGGACCTTCCACCACCGCACCCGTCGCGCCATCCGCATAGGGTAGACCTTCATGAGCATCAGCCTGGACGAGGCGGTGGAGCTGACCCGTACCGGCGACGTGTGGGTGTTCCGCGGTCGCAGCGTGCCCGACCGCGCCATCCAGTTGACCACCAACAGCCCGGTCAACCACGTGGGCATGGCGGTGGTGCTGGACGACATGCCGCCGCTGATGTGGCATGCCGAGTTGGGCCGGTCGCTGCCGGACATGTGGACCGGCACCCACCAGCGTGGTGTGCAGCTGCACGACCTGCGGGAGGCGGTCCGCGTGTGGGCCGACCGGTACGGCCAGCGGGCCTGGCTGCGCCAGCTCGACCCGCCGGCGGACGCGGAGATGGAGCGGTCGGTGCTGCGGACCGTCGCCCGGCTGGACGGTACGCCGTTCCCGTCCACCGCGCGGCTGGCCTGGCGGTGGCTGCGCGGGCGGGTGCCGGCGCCGCCGGGGTTGCCGCGGGTGCCGGGGTTGCCCGTGCCGCCGGCCCGGCAACGCGCCGAGGCGGGCCGCGAGCGGACCCTGGAGACCGCGTACTGCGCCGAGGTCGTCGCGGTCACCTACGAGGAGATGGGACTGCTGCCCGCGGGCCGGCGGCCGAACTGGTACGACCCGGGTCGGTTCTGGAGCGGCGACGACCTCGGTCTGCACGGTGGTGCCCGACTGGGCAGCGAGATCGAGGTGCGGATCCCGCCGCGCTGAGGATTGTCGACCGGTCCGCCGGCAGTTCCTACCGTCGCTGGTGCCGCCTCCGGCCGACCTCCGGCCAGGCCAGGGCACCGTTCTGGCCACGGCCCCGATCGGTCGGACAGTCCGACCCATCGCCCGTTTCGCGTGCCCCGGCGGCGTGACTAGGCTGGCGCGTCGGTGACGACGAGGGGGGGACCTCATGTCAGTGCGGCCGGGCGGTGCGGAGACCGGAGAAGAGGCCGGCGGACGGACGGCGCGCAGGGTGATCGCCTCCGCGCCGTGGGTGGTGGTCCTGCTCGGTACCGCACTGCTGGTGGTGATGCTGGTGGTCGCGGTGCTGTCGTTCCGTGGCCCCGAGCGGCCGACGCAGTCGGCGCTCGCGCCGCCGATGAGCCTGCCGATCCCGGCGGCCGCGGACACGCTCGCGCCGGAGGACAGCCCGAGCGGCCCGAACAGCCCGAGCCAGCCGAGTGGTGTGTCGCCCACCCCGAGCGGTTCGTCGGCGCAACCGGCGATCCCGTCCCGCACCGCGTCGGCCGCCGCGCCGTCAAGTGCCGGCGTGGCGCCGACCAGCAGTGCCCCGGAGGAGCCGCTGTCAGCCACCGACACCGGCGAGGTCGCGGTCAGTTACAAGGTGCTGAACGAAGACGAGACCTCTTTCCGCGCCCGGCTGAGCGTGAGCAACGGCGGCGGCGAGTCCAGGGACTGGCGGGTGGAGTTGAGGTTCACCGGCGACGTCACCGGCATCAGCGCCTCCAGCGGCCCGGGAGTGTCGGTGACCATCAAGGACACCGGGTGGTATCTGCTCAGCGGCACCCGCCCGCTCGATGCCGGGTCATCGCAGACCGTGCACCTGCGGTTCAGCCGTACGGGTGGTGGGGTCTACCCGGCACTGTGCACGGTCAACGGATCCGCGTGCGCGGTCGACTGACCCCCGGGTTTGGGGACTGTTGGGACACCTGGTGATTCGCCGGGTACTTTCGGGCATTGCTCTTGATCGTTACGCTTGCCGGGCTGCTCGTTGAGGAGAGACATGTCCGGTATGCGGCGCGCTCCGCGTCAGTTCCCGCCCCCCGGCCCGGCCGCCGTCACTTCGTCACCCTGGATCCTGGTGTCGGTCGGGGTCGGCGTCATGGTGGTGCTGCTCGTCGTCGCGGTCGGGGCGTACCGAGGCCCGGGGCCGGACTTCAGCCCTGCGCCGCCGGCGGTCGCCGTACCCCTGCCGGAGCGGGCCTCGTCAGCGGGGCGGGAGGCGTCGGCGGTGCCGGCCCGGCCGTCGCCGGCCGTGCCTGGACTCTCCCCGCGCCGGACCGACCCGCCGAGCCCGACCGCCACCGCGCCGGCCGCGTCTGAGCCCGCGTCCGTGGCGTCGCCCCCGTCGCCGGCACCGTCCCGGACCACCGCGCCCGCCGCCGCACCGTTGGAGGCGCGGTACCGGATGGTGAACACGTTCCAGGGCGGCTTCATCGCGGAGGTGCTGATCCGCAACACCTCACGCGGGGACCTGGGCTGGGTGGCACGGGTGGAGTACCCGGGCGGCCGGGTGGTCACGGCCTGGCTGGAGGGCGTTCCACAGGGGACGTTCACGGGTGTCGGCGGCACGCTCACCTACCGCAGCGGCCCGGATCTCGCCGCAGGCACCTCGGTCGCCTTGCTCTTCCACATCGAGTTCGCCGATCCGAGCCCGGTGAGCTGCACCGTTTCCGGCCGCGCCTGTAGCGGTCGCTGAGGGCGATCGTCTACGGCGAGTGGATCTCCTTTCCAGCCTTGTGCAAGGAGCCGGCATTGTTGCGGGCCTGTTTGCAAGGTATTGCAGAATGTTTCGGCAAGGGCTAGCGTGCGGGCCAATCAGCGACCAGAGGAAGGCCGTCGATGAAACCGCCGCCGATACCGCGCAAGCCCGTGCTGGCCCTCGTCTTCCTGCTCATACTCACCCTGGTCGGCGCGCCCGTCGTGGTGCAGCCCACCGCCGCGGCCGCCCAGTCGGCCGGCGCCGGCCCGCTCAGCGCCACCGGGGCCGCCACCTGGCACGCCGAGCCGTCCGCCGCGGCCCTGCTCGCCGCGGGGACCAACCGGACGCGGGCCGAGCAGTTCTACTTCGTCCTGCCGGACCGGTTCGCCAACGGCGACCCGCGCAACGACCGGGGCGGCCTGGCCGGAGACCGGCTGAGCACCGGGTACGACCCCAGGGACAAGGGGTTCTACCAGGGTGGTGACCTCAAGGGACTCGTCGACCGGCTCGACTACATCCAGGGGCTGGGCACGACCGCCATCTGGCTTGCCCCGGTGTTCAAGAACCGGCCCGTGCAGGGCGAGGGCGACGATGTCTCGGCCGGCTACCACGGCTACTGGATCACCGACTTCACCCAGGTCGATCCCCACTTCGGCACGGCCGCGGACCTGAAGAAGCTGGTCCAGTCCGCCCACCGGCGTGGCATCAAGGTCTACCTCGACGTCATCGTCAACCACACCGCCGACGTCATCAGCTACGCCGAGGACCGCTACAGCTACGTGGACAAGGCGACCGCGCCGTACCGCGACGCGCAGGGCCGGCCGTTCGAGGACCGCAACTACGCCGACGGCAGCCGCGCCTTCCCCAAGGTGAACGCGGACTCCTTCCCGTACACCCCGGCCTTCGAGACCCCGGCGGACGCGAAGGTCAAGGTCCCCGCCTGGCTGAACGACCCGACCATGTACCACAACCGGGGTGACTCCACCTTCGCCGGTGAGAACAGCGAGTACGGCGACTTCTTCGGCCTCGACGACCTGTGGACCGAGCGTCCCGAGGTGGTCCGCGGCATGACGAAGATCTACGCCGACTGGGTACAGTCCACCGGCGTCGACGGCTTCCGGCTGGACACGGTCAAGCATGTGAACCTGGACTTCTGGCCGCAGTTCAGCCAGGGCATCAACCAGGCCGCGGCCCGCGCCGGCAAGAAGGACTTCTTCATGTTCGGCGAGGTCTACAGCGCCGACCCGGAGATCACCTCCAACTACGTACGCCAGGGCGCCCTGCCCGCCACCCTGGACTTCGCCTTCCAGGAGGCGGCGCGTGGCTTCACCGCCAACGACGGCTCCGCGAAGGCGTTGGCCGACGTGTACGCGAGCGACGACCTGTACGCCGCCCGGGACACCCACGCCGGCCGGCTGACCACCTTCCTCGGCAACCACGACATGGGCCGGATCGGCTCGTTCATCGCGGGCGGCCCCACCGACCCGGCGACCCACCTGCGCCGCGACCAGCTCGCCCACGAGCTGATGTTCCTCACCCGCGGCCAGCCGGTGATCTACTCCGGCGACGAGCAGGGTTTCACCGGCTCCGGCGGGGACAAGGACGCCCGGCAGACCATGTTCGCCTCGCAGACCCCGGACTACCTCGACGACGACCTGCTGGGCACCGACCGTACCCACGCGGTCGACCAGTTCGACCGGACGCACCCGCTGTACCGGGCCATCGCCGAGCTGGGCAGCCTGCGCCAGGCGCACCCGGCGCTGCGCGACGGCGTGCAGGTCACCCGGCACGCCGCCGACGGTCCGGGGGTCTTCGCCTTCTCGCGGTTCGACCCGGACAACCGCACCGAGTACCTGGTGGCGGTCAACAACGCCCCGACCGCGCAGACTGTCACCGTGGACACCTGGTCGGCCGGTGCCACCTTCACCGGCATCTACGGCGCCACCGGCCGGCCGGTCGCCGCCGGCGACGGCAAGCTGACCGTGACCGTGCCGCCGTTGTCGGCGGTGGTGCACCGGGCCGGCAAGCCCGTCGCGCTGCCCACCGCCAAGCCGGGCATCACCATCACCACCCCTGCGCCGGACCAGCCGGTGGCCACCCGGGCGGCGGTGACCGCGCAGGTCACCGGGGATCCGCTGGCCACCGTTACGGTCGCCGCCCGGGTCGACGGCGGGAAGTGGACGCTGCTCGGCTCGGCGCATCGCGCCCCGTACACCGTGCACCACGACCTGACCGGCCTGGCCGCCGGCGCGAAGGTCGAGTACAAGGCGGTGGTCCGCGACAGCCGGGGCCGCACCGAGACCACCCGCGCCTCCGGCACCGTCGGCACCCCGGAGCAGTCCGGCGCGTCGCGTGACTGGCTGGTGGTGCACTACCAGCGTCCCGACGGCGACTACGCGGACTGGGGGCTGTACACCTGGGGTGACATCGACCCGGCGTACGCGACCGAGTGGCCGAAGGGGCAGCCGTTCGCCGGCACGGACGCCTACGGGCGGTTCGCCTGGGTGAAGCTCAAGCCGGGGGCGCAGTCGGTCGGCTTCCTGGTGGTCGACGCCGACGGGAACAAGGACGTCGACAACGACCGGACCGTCGACGTGACGCAGACCGGTGAGGTCTGGGTCAAGCAGGGCGACCGGGCGACCTACCCGACCCGGGAGGAGGCCGCCGGCGAGCCCGCGCCGCCGGTCGAGGACGGGGTGGCGGTGATTCACTACCGCCGACCCGACGGCAACTACGACGGCTGGGGCCTGCACCTGTGGGACGGTGCGGCCAGCCCGACCGACTGGGCCAGGCCGATGCCGCCGACCCGGATCGACTCCTTCGGTGCCGAGTTCCGGGTGCCGCTTGCCGAGGGTGCGACCGGGCTGAGCTACATCGTCCACAAGGGGGACGAGAAGGACCTGCCGCAGGACCAGCGGCTCGACTTCGCCGACGCCGGCCGCGAGGTCTGGCTGCTCGCCGCGACGCCGGGCCGGCTGCTGCCGTCGGTGGCGACCGGCACCGGCACGGACACCGACATCGGCAAGCAGAAGGCGCACTGGATCGACCGCTCCACCGTCGCCTGGCGGACCGGTCCCACCGACGGCCGGGCGTACGCGCTGGTGACCGCGCCCGTCGGTGGGGTGAGCGTGGTCGACGGCGAGCTGGTCGGGACGTACACCTCGCTGCCGCTGACCGCGCAGCGCAACGGGCTCACCGAGGCCCAGCGCGCGACGTTCCCGCACCTGTGGGACTACCGGGCCTTCGCGCTGGACCGGCGGGACCTGGCCAAGGTGCCGGCGGCGCTGCGCGGGCAACTGCTGGTGACCGAGCGGGCCGTCGACGGCACGCTGCTCGGCGCCACCGGCGTGCAGATCCCGGGGGTGCTCGACGACGTGTACGCACCGGCCACCAACACCAGCCTCGGCGCCACCTTCGCCGGGGGTGTGCCGACCCTGGCGGTCTGGGCACCCACCGCCCGTACGGTCTCGCTGGAGCTGTTCGACTCGCCCACCGGCACGCCGAGCACGGTGGCGATGCGCCGCGACGACCGCACCGGCGTGTGGTCGGTACGCGGGGCGCGCGACTGGACCGGCAAGTTCTACCGGTACCGGGTGCAGGCGTGGCAGCCGGCGACGCAGCAGGTGGTCACCGCCGCGGTGACCGACCCGTACTCGGTCGCGCTGGCGGCGAACTCCACGCACAGCCAGATCGCCGACCTGACCGACCCGAAGCTGGCCCCAGCCGGCTGGGCGTCGCTGCGCAAGCCGGCGGCGGTGCCGTCCGCCAAGGTGCAGATCTCCGAGCTGTCGGTACGGGACTTCTCCATCGCCGACAGCACGGTGCCGGCGCAACGGCGGGGCACCTTCCTCGCCTTCACCGATCCGGCCACCGCCGGCATGCGCCACCTGAAGGCGATCAGCGACGCCGGGGTGTCCCACCTGCACCTGCTGCCCGCGTTCGACTTCGCCACCATCCCCGAACGGCGGGCCGACCAGCGGCAGCCCGACTGCGACCTGGCGGCCCTGCCACCGGACTCGGACCGGCAGCAGGAGTGCGTCGCGGCGGTAAAGGACGCCGACGGCTACAACTGGGGGTACGACCCGCTGCACTACACCGTGCCGGAGGGCGGTTACGCCGTCGATCCGGACGGTGCGCGGCGCACCACCGAGTTCCGGCAGATGGTCGCCGGGGTCAACGCGGCGGGCCTGCGGGTGGTGATGGACGTGGTCTACAACCACACCTCGGCCGCCGGTACCGACCCGAAGTCGGTGCTCGACCAGATCGTTCCCGGCTACTACCACCGGCTGCTCGACGACGGGGCGGTGGCCACCTCCACCTGCTGCGCCAACACCGCTCCCGAGCACGCCATGATGGGCAAGCTGGTGGTCGACTCGCTGGTCACCTGGGCGAAGGCGTACAAGGTCGACGGTTTCCGCTTCGACCTGATGGGCCACCACCCGAAGGCGAACATCCTGGCCGTGCGGGCCGCACTGGACAAGCTGACCGTGGCCCGCGACGGCGTGGACGGGAAGAAGATCCTGCTCTACGGCGAGGGCTGGAACTTCGGCGAGGTGGCCGACAACGCGCGGTTCGTGCAGGCCACCCAGGCCAACATGGCCGGCACCGGGATCGGCACCTTCAACGACCGGCTGCGCGACGCGGTACGCGGTGGCGGGCCGTTCGACGACAACCCGCGCCGGCAGGGCTTCGCGTCCGGGCTGTTCACCGACCCCAACGGCGACCCGGTCAACGGCTCCGCCGCCGAGCAGCGGGCCCGGCTGCTGCACCAGCACGACCTGGTCAAGGTCGGGTTGGCCGGTAACCTGCGCGGATACCGGTTCACCGACTCCGCGGGCCGGGCGGTGACCGGTGCCCAGGTGGACTACAACGGCTCGCCGGCCGGCTACACCGACGCGCCCGGCGAGGCGGTCACCTACGTCGATGCGCACGACAACGAGATCCTGTACGACGCCTTCGCCTACAAGCTGCCGTCGGGCACGTCGGCCATGGACCGGGCGCGGATGCAGGTGCTCGCGCTGAGCACGGTGGTGATGGGCCAGGGCGCCGGCTTCGTCACCACCGGCACCGAGCGGCTGCGGTCCAAGTCGCTGGACCGTAACTCGTACAACTCGGGGGACTGGTTCAACCAGATCCGCTGGGACTGCGCGCAGGGCAACGGCTTCGGCATCGGCCTGCCGGCGGCGGAGGACAATCGGGACAAGTGGCCGTACGCCCGGCCGCTGCTGGCCGATCCGAAGCTGGTTCCGAGCTGCGCGGCGGTCGAGCTGACCGACGCCCGGTACGCCGAGCTGCTGCGGATCCGGGCCTCCTCGCCGGTCTTCGGCCTGCCCACCGCGCAGGAGGTGCAGCGGCGGGTCGAATTCCCGCTTTCCGGCACCGACGAGACCCCCGGCGTGCTCACCATGACCCTCGACGCCCGTGGCCTCGGTGGGTCGTGGAAGTCGGTGACGGTGGTCTTCAACGGCACCCCGCAAGCCGCGACCCAGCAGGTCAGCGGGCTGCGCGGGGCGGACGTGACGCTGCACCCGGTGCTGCGTTCCTCGGCCGACCCGGCGCTTCGGACTGCCTCGTTCGACCGGGCGACCGGCACGTTCACCGTGCCCGCCCGCAACGTGGCGGTCTTCGTCCAGCAGTAGCGCACACGGTTCGGCCCCCTGCCACCTCCGGTGGCAGGGGGCCGACCTTCCCCGTCTGTGCTGTGTCCGCTGAAGTGCTCAGTTGAAGCAGTCTTCGACGGTGCGGGCGCAGTTGGTGGGGTCGTTGTCGGTGATGGTGGAGTCGTCGTCGAGCTTGACCTTGCCATCGTTGTTGAAGACGCCACCGGCGATCTTGTGGTGCTTGTCGCCGTTGTCGGCCTTGTTCTTGGTGATCTTGGTGACGGTCAGGGTGACCTTGCCTTCGTTGTTGTAGATGCCGCCGCCGTTCTTGCCGGCGAAGTTCTCCTTGACCTTGCTGTCGCGCAGGGTCAGGCGGGCGGCGTCCTCGTCGTTCTTGTGCTTGGACCATTCGGTCGCTGACATGGGGCGAGGAGCGTGCTTCTCTTCGAAGGGTTCGCCGTTGAAGATGCCACCGCCGAAGCGGCCCGCGCTGTTCTGGAGGATCTCGGTGTCGGTGACGACGGCGGTGCCGCGCGTCTCCTCGTCCTTGTCCTTGCCGTAGCTGCGGTGCTTCTTCTCTTCGCTGCTGACGTTGTAGATGCCGCCGCCGTCCTTGTGGGCCTTGTTCTTCTCGATGTTGCTGTGCTTGACCGTCAGGACGGTGTCGATGGCGTAGATGCCGCCGCCGTTCTCGCCGGCGGTGTTGTTCTTGACGAAGGTCCAGCTGACGTGGACGAAGCCGTCGCTGCTGAACACGCCGCCGCCGTTCCTGCGGGCGGTGTTGCCTTCGATGTCGGCCTTCTCGATCTCCACGAAGCCGGCCTTGCCCTTGTCGTCGTGGCGTTCGCGGCTGTCGGAGGAGCCGTGTTCCTTCTTTTCCTTCTTCTTCTCTTCGGCGCGGCCGTTGGCGATGCCGCCGCCGTTCTCGGCGGTGTTGTTGGCGATGCGGGTCTCGCCGCCCTTGCCGTCGCGGGATCCCTCGACCTCGAGGACACCGGCGTTGAAGATGGCGCCGCCGTCTTCGCGTGCGTGGTTGTTGTCGAGGGTGCTGCTCTCGACCTCGACGCGGCCGAAGTTGGCGATCGCGCCGCCGTTGTTCTCGGCGCTGTTGAGGAAGAACTTGGTGTTCACCAGGTGGGCCCGGCCGCCCCGCTCGACGAGCAGGCCACCGCCGTCGCCCTGGTGCTCCTTGTCGTCCTTACCGTGCCACTCCTTCTTCTCTTCCCGCTTCTCTTCCCGCTTCTCTTCCCGCTTCTCTTCCTTCTTGCCGTCCTTGCCGTGCCAGTCCTTCTTTTCGTCCTTCTTCTTCTCTTCCCGCTTCTCTTCCTTCTTGCCGTCCTTGCCGTGCCAGTCCTTCTTTTCGTCCTTCTTCTTCTCTTCCTTCTTGA
>NZ_JBFBAO010000222.1:0-11862 GCF_040682255.1 Micromonospora sp. NPDC051296
AGCTCGGGGAAGACCACCCGGGCCATGCTGCGTTGCAGCCACGCCAGTCCGGCGGAGCCGCCGCTGCCGACCTTGGCACCCATGGTGCGCTGTACCGCCTTGATGTGGTGGTGTCGCCAGTCGCCGAACTGCTCGGCCACCTCGGTCAACGCCTCGCCGAGCAGCCGCAGGTGGTTGTCCGGGCCGGCGTCGGCGTAGATCCGCACCCAGGCCGCCTCCACCGCGGGGTGCGACTCATGCTCGGTCGCCACGTCCCGCGCGAGCAGTTCGGCGGGCAGGTCGTGACGGTGCCGGGCGAGCAGGGCGACCACCTCGTCCCAGACGCTCGGCGTGGCCAGGCCCGCGGTCAGCTCGGCAAACACCTCGGGATGCCGGCGGAATGGGCGGATCAGCGCCGGGTCGCGCAGCCCGAGCAGGAACTCCAACTGCCGGTACATGGCCGACTGGAAGCCGGAACCCTCGCCGAGCAGGTTGCGGAAGCGGTTGAAGTCGGCCGGGGTCATCCAGCGCAGGCCGCGCCAGGCGGCGTTGAGCCCCTCCAGGTGCAGCGCGGCCCGGCGCAGCGGGGCCTGTGCCTCCCACACCCGGTCCGCGCGCAGCAGCCGGGCCGTTTCCCGCAGCTCGTGACAGGTCAGCCCGAAGTACAGCTCCATGATCTGGCTGACCATCAGGAAGGACATCTCGCCCGGGTCGGTGCTCAGCGGCTGTTGCAGCCGGTGCAGCGTGCTGGCCTGCACGTACGCGTCGTACGGCACCCGCTCGGCGAACTCCAGGGTCGGCTCGCCGCCGTTGCGGGCGGCACGGGCCGCGCGCTGTCGCCCCGTGACCGGGCGCACCGCCGTCCGGGTTTCCGGGCGCAGCTCGGTCTGCTCCATGCGTCCGCCTCCTTCCTGGCATCCGTCCAGTCATGATCTCCTGGTGGGAACGCCGGATGGAATGCCTGTTCAACGGCGCTTCCGCCGACCGACCTACCGAACATAAGGCGCTGGCCAGGGTTGGCTTGTCGCACGTAAGGTCGGAGCGTGGACGAGATGGACTGGGCCCTGCTCCGCGAGTTGCAGGCCGACGCGCGGTTGTCGTTCAGCGAGCTGTCCCGGCGGGTGCATCTCTCCCCGCCGGCGGTGGCCGAGCGGGTGCGCCGGTTGGAGGAGGCCGGGGTGATCACCGGCTACCACGCCCACGTCGACCTGACCCGCGCCGGTCGCACGGTGGTCGCGTTGATCCGGATGTCCTGCTACGGCGCCCGGTGCATCCTGCACGACCCGGACGTCGCCGGCTGGCCGGAGATCCTGGAGATCCACCGGATCACCGGCGACGCGTGCAGCGTGCTGAAGGTGGCAACCGGTTCGATCGGTGCGTTCGAGGCGGTCATCGACCGGCTCGCTCCGTACGGCCAGCCGTCGAGCACGATGGTGCTCTCCACCCCGCTCGACTGGCAGCCGGTCACCCCGTTGAGCGGTCGCGGCGGTGCGGGTTAGCCGCCTGAGCAGAGGGAAAGCACGCGGGTCGCCCCAGCAGGAACCGGTGCACCGGTGCCGGGAGGGAGGATCATGCGGGGTCTGCGACAGTACGGAGGCGTGCTCCACGCCCCGTCGACCATCGTCCGACTGCTTGGGGCGTTCGTACTGATCGGGGCGTTCGTCCTGGTCGGCGCAGCACCGGCCCGGGCGGGTGAGAACACCTTCGTCGAGGTGACACCGAACACCGTTCAGGCCGGTTCCCGGGTGCACATCCGCGCCAGTTGCGACAACGCCAACAACCGGCAGGCCGAGGTGACCTCGGATGCGTTTCCCCGGGTCATTCTCCGGCCGGACAACGGCTTCCTCACCGGGGACGCCACCGTGCCGGGCAACAAGCCCGCCGGGGACTTTCCGGTGAACCTGCGCTGTAGCAACGGCCAGACGGCCAGCACCACCCTGACCGTGCTGAACATGGAACAGCCCACCAAGGGCCCGGCGACCGGTGGCGGCGGCACCGCGGGCCGGAGCATGGGCTCGATGCTGCTGCTCGGCGGTGCCGCGACGGTGGCCGCAGCAGTGGTATTCGGGCTGTTCAGCAGCCGACGCCGGGCCGGCGGCTCCTGACCCACCATCGCCATGACCGGCGTCCGCGTACCCACGCCGGAACCGGGTCCACGCCCGGCCCGGCCCGCCGTCCGCCCGGCACCCCGTGCCTGGCGGCGGGTGATGGCCGCGGCGGCGGGCCGGTTCGGCCGGGCCGCCGCGCAGATGGGGTCGGCCAGCGTCGCCACGCCCGACCCGTCGGCCGCACCGCTGCCACCGAAGCCGCGCCACACCTGGTCGGCCGGGGCCCGCTGGCGGGCCCGCTCCAATCCGGGGGTGCCGGTGCTGGTGATCGGCACCCTGATGCTGCTGATCATCACGATGCTCGGCGTCGAGCGGCTGACCGGGGTGAGCCTGCTGCCCGACCGGTTCATCGCCGGGCTGGCACCCCCGCCGAAGAAGTTTCCGCTGCTGCCGGCGAGCGAGCCGGTCGGCCTGGCGATCAGCAAGATCGATCTGGACGCGCCGGTGCACAGCGTGGGCCTCGCGCCGGACGGCAGCATCGCCGCGCCGCCGGCGGAACGGGCCCAGGAGGCCGGGTGGTACGACCAGGGTCCGACCCCCGGCCAGTACGGCCCGGCCGTCATCGTCGGCCACGTCGACACCTCGACCGGCCCGGCGGTCTTCCAGAAGCTACGGGAGCTACGCGCCGGCGACCGGGTCGAGGTGGCCCGATCGGACGGCTCGGTGGCGGTCTTCGAGGTCAACCGGGTGGGCCGGTACGACAAGGAGGCCCTGCCGGCGGACGAGGTCTTCGGGGACTTCAGCCGGCCCGAGTTGCGGCTGATCACCTGCGGCGGACGCTGGGTCGGTGGGCCGACCGGCTACGCGGACAACGTGGTGGTGTTCGCTTCGCTGGTGCAGGCGCGCTGAGGTCAGGCAGCCGCAGGCTCGGGTCACGCGGCTTCCGGCCCGGATCAGGCGGCTTCCGGCTCGCGAAGGTCGAGCCAGTCGGCCCAGCGCGGGTCGGGCGCCCGGTGGCCGAGCACCCGCCACGCCATCCCCTTCGGCGCGGCCGGCGGCGAGTGCAGCCGCCACCCGAGCTCGGCCGGGGTCTTGTCGCCCTTGGTGTGATTGCACCTGGCGCAGGCCGCGACCACGTTCTCCCAGGCGTGCCGGCCGCCCCGGCTACGCGGGAAGACATGGTCGATCGTCTCGGCCGGCCCCCGGCAGTAGGCGCAACGCCAGCCGTCCCGGGCGAAGATCGCGCGGCGGGACAGGCCGACATGGGTGCGGTACGGCACCCGGACGAACCGGGTGAGCCGGACGACCGAGGGCACCGGCAGCGCGCTGCGGGCGCTGTGCAGGATGCCCTCGCCGTCGGCGACACAGACCGCCTTGGCGGAGAGCACGAGGATCGCGGCACGACGTACCGATACGACACACAGCGGCTCGTAGGTGGCGTTGAGGACCAGCGCGCCGGAGCCCACCGTGGGTCGTATGTCAGGCATCGCGTCACCCTCCCGGTCAAGCGGCTTTCAGCTCGCCACCGCCGACCGGTGCCGGACACAGGCGGGCACCACGTCGACGCCGGCCGGATCACCGACGTCCGTTGACCAATCGTCCCTGATCGGGCCCGCGAATGCACGTACTAATCCCGGGTACCTGGTGGAGCTTTCCGCCCGGCGATGCCCGGCGGGGTCCGGCGGGCCGGTGCGGAGTCCGGCGTCACCGGCCGGTGGGTCGGCGGCGGAACCGCCGGGTGGTTGCGGTACGAAAACAGGGTGACCGTCAGCATCCTCAGCCTCATCCCCACCGCGCCCAGCCCGGCGCCGGTCGAGCCGACCGAGACGCCCAGCCCGGAATGCCTGGACGAGGTCGTATGCCAGTGGGTATGGAAGTTCTCCGACTCGGTGTGGTTCGCCGAGGGCAGCTACTGGATCCTGGTCAAGCCGCTGCGGATCATCCTGATCGTGCTGCTGGCGGTGGCTGCCCGGTGGCTGGTGCACCGGACGATCCGCCGGCTGGTGCGGACCACCACCGACGCCGGGGTGCCGACCATGCTCCGCCCGCTGCGCGAGCGGATCCCGACCGCCGCCACGGAGCCCGGCGAATTCGTCCCGGAACGCCGCCGGCAGCGCGCCGAGGCGATCGGCTCGGTGCTGCGCAGCCTGACCACGGCCTTCATCTTCGGCATCGCCCTGCTGATGGTGCTCAAGGAGTTCAGCTTCGACCTGGCGCCGCTGCTGGCCAGCGCGGGCATCGCCGGCGTGGCCCTCGGCTTCGGCGCGCAGAGCCTGGTGAAGGACCTGATCGCGGGTTTGTTCATGCTGATCGAGGACCAGTACGGGGTCGGCGACAACGTCGACCTCGGCGAGGCGACCGGCGTGGTGGAGGCGGTCGGGTTGCGGGTCACCACCGTCCGCGACGGGCGGGGCGTGCTCTGGTACATCCGTAACGGCGAGATCGTCCGGGTGGGCAACAAGAGCCAGGGCTGGGCGCTGGTGGTGATCGACCTGCCGATCGGCTTCGCCGGCACCGAGGAGGCCACGGCGGTGCTGCGTACCGCCGCCGCCTCGGTCGCCGTGGATCCGGAACTGGCACCGTCGATCGTCGAGCCGCCGGAGGTGCTCGGCGTCGAACAGGTAACGGTGGAGGGCACGGTCATCCGCACGGTGGTCAAGACCACCGCCGAGGGACAGTTCGCGGTGGGTCGGGAACTGCGCCGCCGGCTCGCCGAGGCACTGGAGAACTCGGGCATCACCGCGCGGATCGCGGCCGGGCGCCTCTTCCCCGGCGTACCTACTCAGAGCGATACCGACACCGGTCAGGGCGGGGCTACCTGAGCCGACCGGCGGGGGTCGCGGCCGAGCGGCCCCGACGGTATCGTCCGTTCGTTCAGTCGGAGATGCGACGATCTGACCGTTCGCCCTAGCCAGTTGTCAGACGATCGGGCAGAATCCGGTGCACGTGCACGTGCACGCGCTCCCAAGCGTGGTCATGTCCTCGCTGATCCGTAGATCTGACGATGGTTCCGGGGTGGCCGTCACGAGTGGCCTGCCACCGGGACGATGGAGGCGATGGTGTCCGACGAGCGACCTTCTCCGGAAGGCCCGGCCACCTTCCGTGAAGTTTTCGCCCAGCGTGAGTACCGTGCCGTCTTCGCGGCGAGCACGCTGACCTGGATCGGCGACTACGTCGCCAAGGCGGCGGTCACCCTCCTCGTCTATCGGGAGACCGAGTCCGTCGCGCTGTCGGCCGCCGCCTTCGCGGTCAGCTACCTGCCCTGGCTGATCGGCGGGCCGCTGCTGGCCACCGTCGCCGAACGGCACCGCTACCGGCAGGTCATGGTGGTCTGCGACCTCATCCGGATGGCGTTGATGCTGGTCGTCGCCTTCGGCGGGCTGCCGGTGCCGGTGATCCTGGCGCTGCTGTTCGTCACCACCCTGGCGAACCCACCGAGCCAGGCCGCCCGCTCCGCGCTGATGCCGCTGATCCTGCCCGGGGACCGGCTCGTCGTCGGGCTCTCGATCAACGTCAGTGTGGGGCAGGCGGCCCAGGTCGTCGGCTACCTGCTCGGCGCCGCCGTGGCGACGGTCAACCCCACCGCAGCGCTGTTGATGAACGCGGGCACCTTCGCCCTGTCGGCCGTGCTCGTCCGCCTCGGCGTCCACGACCGGCCGCCGACGATGACCAGCAAGCATCGCAGTCACCTGCTGCGGGAGACCGCCGCCGGGTTCCAGATGGTGTTCGGCACGCCGGTGCTGCGGGCGATCGCCGTGCTGGTCTTCAGCGCCATGCTCTTCTCCATCGTGCCCGAAGGGCTGGCCGCCGCCTGGGCGAACGACAGCGCCGATGCCAGCATGCACGCCGGGATGGCACAGGCCCTGATCATGTCCGCCAGCCCGGTGGGGTTCATCCTCGGCGGGCTGCTGGTCGGGCGCGCCGTCGCCCCCGCCCGCCGGCTGGTCCTGCTGCGACCGTTGGCCGTCTTCGCCCCGCTGATCCTGGTGCCCTCGCTGCTCGACCCACCGCCGGCGGTGGTGGCGTTGCTCGCCGCCGCCTGCGGGTTCGCGGTCGCGGGCATCCTGCCGATGGCCAACGGACTCTTCGTCCAGGCCCTTCCCGACGGCTTCCGGGCCCGGGCCTTCGGTGTGATGGCCACCGGCGTCCAGGTCATCCAGGGCCTGGCGGTGCTGGTGACCGGGTTGCTCGCCGAGCGGTACCCGATCCCGATCGTGGTGGGGCTGTGGAGCGCCGCCGGTGTGGTGCTGATGTCGCTCGTGGCCCTGCACTGGCCCGACCGGCAGACCGTCACGGCCGCCGTCGACGCGGCCCGGCGCGCCTCCGCCGGCCTGTCGCAGCCGGATGCCTCGTCCGGGGAACCGGAAGCCGGGCACCTGGGGCCGGGCCGGCCACGCCACGCGGTGACCTGAACCACCGTCACCCGCGCGTCCCGGCCGGGCCGCCGGCCGCTGGCGCCTGGCAGGATGGAACGGTGAATCCCGCAGCTGAGTCCCAGCCCCGCGGCGAGGCGGTCACGCTGTTCGACGCCGTCGGCGGCGAGCCCACGTTCCGCAAGCTGGTCGACGAGTTCTACGCCGGTATCGCCACCGACCCGCTGCTGCGCCCGATGTACCCGGAGGACGATCTGGGGCCGGCCGCCGAGCGGATGAGGCTCTTCCTCATCCAGTACTGGGGTGGCCCGAACACGTACTCCGCCCAACGGGGGCACCCCCGGCTGCGGATGCGGCACGCGCCGTTCCGGATCGGCGTGGCCGAACGCGACGCCTGGTTGCGGCACATGCGGCGGGCGGTCGACACCCTCGACCTGCCCCCGGCGATCGCCACCGAACTCTGGGACTACCTGGAGCGGGCGGCGTTCTTCATGGTGAACGTGATGGAGGACCCCGCGGCCCCCGCGTGACGCCCGTCCGCCCGTCCGGCCGACCGGTGGTCGGGCGGACGGAAGGACCGGCGGCCGGTCGCGTTCAGAGCAGGGCGCCCTCGTCGTGCAGCCAGTCGACGAAGCTGGTGGACACCGCCGCTCCGCAGTCGAGCAGTTCGACCAGGAGCGCGTCATGGGTGCCGGCAGCGAGCGGCACCTGCAACTCGGCGTAGATCGGCAACTGGCCCCGCTCGGTGGCGTCACCCACGTACGCCTTGCAGAAGCGCCGGGTGTGGTTCCACTCGTTGACCACCCGGTAGGCCCGGTCCGCCCAGTCCGGCGGCACCGTCGCGTGCGGCCGGGCCCGCAGCACGAGGATCTCGTCGTCGGGGCCCTCCAGAGTGACCAGCACGGCGTGCCGCTCCCACATGGCCAACAGGTTGCCGTCCCCGTCGGCGAGGTAGCGCACGTCGAGCAGGTCGAGCGCGTCGCAGATCCGGCGCAGGGTGACCGGTTCGACGGTGGCTGGCATGTCGGCGATCAACGGATGCTCCCCGCCCGGACATTCCTCCTCGGGCTGGCGGGGCGTCGGCAGTCCGACCCGGACGGCACCCTCCACCGTGATCCTGCTTCGAGTTTCCGGGTCACCGCCACTGGCGGGACCGGGGCGCCATGACCACCACGGCATCGCTCGCGCACCTCACTCCCCAGCGGATCCAGTCGCCTACGGTGGGTTGGATCCGAGGATGGACGGTACCCGGACAGCCGGAACGAAGCACCCCCCCAACGCTAGCCCAAACCCAGAAGGATGATGGGTGGTCATCCGTTCGCATGAGCCGCAGAGGGCCGTACGACAAGATCAGTGGCCTTCTGCGACCAGACGGCTCCGTACGGTCCCACCAGGCCAACCCATCGGCCAGCCGCCCGGACCTGAACCCCGTCCGACCCCGGCGGCCCGTCGAGCGGGCCCAGAAAGCCCATCCGGACCAGCCCCTGCACCATCCGCTGAGTCACCTCCACCGGACGGCCGGGCTCGTCGTCGGGGGTCACCACCACCGCCACGTGATCCAGCAGGGCGTCCCGCAGGGCCCGCTGCCCGACCGCCCGACCGGCCACCCCGTGCGCGGCGGCCTCCCGCAGGGTGCCCGCCGCCGCCTCGGCGAGCCGGCGCAGCTCCCCGCCCGGCAACGTCTCCACGGGCCGGCTGGCGGTGGGCGGCAACGCCCAGCGCCACCGCGCGTCTTGGCGGGCGGGCAGCGCGGCGCCGCCGGCCGCCAACTCGGCGAGCAACTCCCCGGCGGCGACAGTGACGTCCCCGGCACCCGCGCCGGGGACCGTCCGCACCGCCAGCACCCCCCACGGCAGCCGGGCCCAGAGGGCGGTACGGGTGGGCGTACCAGCCGGACGCAGTCGGACCAGGGCAGCGCGCTCCAACCGGACGAGCCGGGCCAGGAAGGCCCCCGCGTCGTCGACGCCGGCGATGCCGTGCCCCGCACCGGCAGGCGGTGCCGACCCGCCAGCGGTGTCCGGGGTGCTGGGGTCGCTCACGCCGCGCCCCCGTTCGGGGCGTACCCGAGCAGGAAGGTGCGCTCCGGGTCGCTGAGCCGCCGGGGCAGCTGCTGGGCCAGGTCGAACGGGACTAGCACCGAACTCGCCCGGCTGACCAGCAGGTCACCGTCGTACATCTCGTAGCCGATCGTGAAGGAAGCGGCCCGGATCTGCTCCACCCACAGTTCGATCCGGACGGTGGGGGCCGCCTCGGCGGTGGCCCGACTCAGGGCGTAGTCGACCGGACGCAGGTAGTCGACCTCGTGCCGGCGGATCACCACACCGTCGGCGAACGAGTCGACCCCCTGTGCCCGGGCACCGACGAACATCAACGCCACCCGAGCCTCCTCGTAGAGGGTGAGGAAGCGGGCGTTGTTGACGTGGCCGTACGCGTCCAGGTCGGACCACCGCAGGGTGCACTGGTAGACAAACCGGTCAGCCAAGGCGATCGGCCCCGCTCAATCGCGGGTCAGCTTGCGGTACGTCACCCGGTGCGGACGGGCCGCCTCGGCGCCGAGCCGGTCGATCTTGTTCTTCTCGTACGCCTCGAAGTTGCCCTCGAACCAGAACCACTTGGCCGGGTTCTCGTCGTCGCCCTCCCAGGCCAGGATGTGCGTGGCGACCCGGTCCAGGAACATCCGGTCGTGGGAGATCACCACGGCGCAGCCGGGAAACTCCAGCAGCGCGTTCTCCAGGCTGGACAGGGTCTCCACGTCCAGGTCGTTGGTCGGCTCGTCGAGCAGGATCACGTTCCCGCCGATCTTGAGCGTCAGGGCCAGGTTGAGCCGGTTACGCTCGCCGCCGGAGAGCACCTTGGTCGGCTTCTGCTGGTCCGGCCCCTTGAACCCGAACGCGGCGATGTACGCCCGCGACGGCATCTCGACCTTGCCGACCATCAGGTGGTCCAGCCCGTCGGAGACGATCTCCCAGACGGTCTTGTCCCCGTCCAGGCCCTGCCGGTTCTGGTCGACGTACGACAGCGAGACCGTCTCGCCGACCTTGACCGAGCCGTCGGTCGGCTGCTCCAACCCGACGATGGTCTTGAACAGGGTGGTCTTGCCGACGCCGTTCGGCCCGATGATGCCGACGATGCCGTTGCGCGGCAGCGAGAACTCCAGGCCGTCGATGAGCACCCGGTCGCCGAAGCCCTTGGTCAGGCTTTGCGCCTCGATGACCGTGTTGCCCAGACGCGGGCCCGGCGGGATCTGGATCTCCTCGAAGTCCAGCTTGCGGGTCTTCTCCGCCTCGGCGGCCATCTCGTCGTACCGGTCGAGGCGGGCCTTGGACTTGGTCTGCCGAGCCTTGGCGTTGGAGCGGACCCACTCCAGTTCCTCGGACAGCCGCTTCTTCATCTTGGCGTCGCGGCGGCCCTCGACGGCCAGCCGGGCGGCCTTCTTCTCCAGGTAGGTGGAGTAGTTGCCCTCGTACGGGTAGGCGCGGCCCCGGTCCAGCTCCAGGATCCAGTTGGCCACGTTGTCCAGGAAGTACCGGTCGTGGGTGATGGCGATGACGGTGCCCGCGTACTTGGCCAGGTGCTGCTCCAGCCACTGCACGCTCTCCGCGTCCAGGTGGTTGGTGGGCTCGTCGAGCAGCAGCAGGTCGGGCGCCTCCAGCAGCAGCTTGCAGAGCGCCACCCGGCGGCGCTCGCCACCGGAAAGCTGGGTGACGTCGACCTCCGGCGGCGGGCAGCGCAGCGCGTCCATCGCCAGTTCGAGCTTGGAGTCGATGTCCCACGCGTCGAGGTGGTCCAACTCCTCCTGGAGCTTGCCCATCTCCTCCATCAGCTCGTCGGAGTAGTCGGTGGCCATCTGTTCGGCGATCGAGTTGAACCGCTCCAGCTTGGCCTTGGTCTCCGCGACCGCCTCCTCGACGTTGCCGAGGACGGTCTTGGCGTCGTTGAGCGGCGGCTCCTGGGCCAGCATGCCGACGGTGAAGCCGGGCATGAGGCGGGCCTCGCCGTTGCTCGGCTGGTCCCAGCCTGCCATGATCTTGAGAAGGCTGGACTTACCGGCGCCGTTCGGACCGACCACACCGATCTTGGCACCCGGCAGGAAGTTCAGCGTCACGTTGTCGAGCACGACCTTGTCGCCGTGCGCCTTGCGCGCCTTCTCCAGGACGTAGATGAACTGGGCCACGGTGCGGGCTACCTCCGTCGGGTTGCGATCGCCGAATTGCGAGTGCGGGGCGCAGGCCGCGACCGCCGCCGGCCGCCGCAGGCCGGGAACCGGCCGCGCGCACGCCATCATCAATCCTGACAGGTACGCCGGGCATTCCCCACATCGCCCCGCCCGGCCGTACGGCAGGGCAATCGCACCACCCCCGGGCCGCCGATGGGCGGCTGACCTGTCAGCATGATCACGTTCGTGGTTCGGCGAGTCTGGGACGGGTAGGTGACTCCGGCACGGGGGAACAGACGCCGCAGCTACGCTCAGTACGCTCATCGCGGTGGGACCCGTCAGCACCCGGAGGTGGCAGATCGTGACCGTCCGTAGCTCCTTTGTCGTAGTGGCGAACCGACTGCCGGTCGACGAGGTGAGCACACCCGAGGGACGGCAGTGGCGACGCAGCCCCGGCGGGCTGGTCACCGCGCTGCATCCCGTCCTGGCTGAGCACCACGGCACCTGGGTGGGGTGGGCCGGCGGCACCGGCGCGGCCCCCGAGCCGTTCGATCTGGAGGGCATCCGGCTGCATCCGGTGCCGCTGAGCGCCGAGGAGCTGGAGCGCTACTACGAGGGGCAGTCCAACGCCACGATCTGGCCGCTCTACCACGACGCCGTCGAGACGCCCGCCTACAAGCGCCGCTGGCGCGAGGCGTACCGCCTGGTCAACGCCCGCTTCGCGGAGGCGGCGGCGGAGGTGGCGGCCGAGGGTGCGACGGTGTGGGTCCAGGACTACCAGCTCCAACTGGTGCCGGCGATGCTCCGGGAACTGCGCCCCGACCTGCGGATCGGCTTCTTCCTGCACATCCCGTTCCCGCCGATCGAGCTGTTCATGCAGATGCCGTTCCGCACCGAGATCCTGCGCGGCCTGCTCGGTGCCGACCTGGTCGGGTTCCAGCAGCGGCTGGCTGCGCAGAACTTCGTCCGGCTGGCCCGGCACCTGCTCGGCCTGCGCTACGAGGGGCAGATGATCCAGGTGGACGGCCGCCAGGTGAAGGCCGGCGCCTTCCCCATCTCCATCGACACCAAGGAGATGGAGCGGCTGGCCGCGGACCCGGCGATCCAGGCCCGGGCCAAGGAGATCCGCGAGGAGCTGGGCAACCCGCGGACGATCATCCTGGGCGTGGACCGGTTGGACTACACCAAGGGCATCGAGTTGCGCCTCAAGGCCTTCCGCGAGTTGCTGGCTGACGGAAAGTTGACAGTCCCCGACGCTGTTATGGTGCAGGTAGCCACCCCGAGCCGCGAACGCGTCGAGCACTAC
>NZ_JBFBAO010000223.1:0-11834 GCF_040682255.1 Micromonospora sp. NPDC051296
GGTGGAGACGGTCTGGCCGCGCACAATCGTGCAGACGTGTGTGGTGCATCGAAGCCGTCAAGAAACAACGTGTCGCTTCCTACCGGTGTCCTTGTTGGACTATCGCGGTGATTCTGGATGGTTTGCGTACTCAGCTCGCGGTGCGGCTTGACGCGTTGTTGCCTCATTTGAATGAGCGGCAGCGGCGGTTGCTGCTCGGGGTCGAGGCCCGGCTGCTCGGTCACGGCGGGATCCGGGTGGTGGCCCAGGTCGCCGGGGTTAGCGAGACCACGGTCCGTCGGGGTGTATCCGAACTGGAGGGCGGCGCCGAACCGATGCCGGTTGGGCGGGTCCGTCGGGTCGGCGGGGGCCGCAGCCGCGCCGAGGAGCGTGACCCGGGGCTGGTGCCGGCGTTGCTCGGGCTGGTTGAGCCGGACGAGCGGGGTGACCCGTGCTCCCCGTTGCGCTGGACGACGAAGTCGCTGCGTCATCTGGCCGCCGAACTGGGCCGGCAGGGCCGGACGGTCTCGGCGATGACGGTCGGGCGACTGTTGAAGGCCAACGGGTTCAGCCTGCAGGGCACCGCCAAGACCCTGGAAGGTGATCAGCACCCCGACCGGGACGCCCAGTTCCGTTATCTCAACGACCAGGTCAAAGACCATCAGGCTGCCGGGCAGCCGGTGATCAGCGTGGACGCGAAGAAGAAGGAACAGGTGGGGCTGCTGCCGATGGCCGGGCGGGAGTGGCGGCCGTCCGGACAGCCGATCCGAGTCGAAGACCACAGCTTCTTCGCCGGCCCACGAGTGGACACGGTCATTCCTTACGGCATCTACGACATGACCAGGAACACCGGCTGGGTCAACGTGGGACTCGACCACGACACGGCCGCGTTCGCGGTCGCATCGATCCGGGCCTGGTGGCACGCCAGAGGCCGACTGGACCACCCGCAGGCCACACGCCTGCTGATCACCGCGGACGCCGGGGGGTCGAACAGCTACCGCTACCGGCTCTGGAAGGCCGAACTGGCCGCGTTCGCCGCCGAAGCGGGCCTAACGGTCACGGTCTGCCACTTCCCGCCGGGCACCTCCAAATGGAACAAGATCGAACACCGTCTGTTCTCCCACATCACGACCAACTGGCGAGGCCGTCCGCTGACCAGCCACGAGGTCGTCCTCAACACGATCGCCGCAACCACGACCCGGACCGGGCTGCGGGTCGAGGCCGTCCTCGACCACGGCACCTACCCGACCGGGGTCGCCGTTAGCCGCGACCAGTTGCAGGCCCTGCCAATCACCCCGCACGCCGAGCACGGCCAGTGGAACTACAGCATCGCCCCGACCGGCGCCAGCACCACGCCGCCGTGCGCCGACCAGCGCACCGCGGCCCGCACCCAAGCCCTGCAGATGCTCGCAGACCCACGGCTGACCGGCATGAGCACCGCTGAGCTGGACGCGCTGCAGGCTCGGCTGGCGCCGGCCCAGGCAGCCCGCAGCGAACAGCACCGCTACGTACTGCGCGGTGGCCGGCGCGTCGCCACCACCGGCCGCAGCCGATCGCTGCTCCGCGACGCAGACGAGGTCCTGCTCACCGTCCTCTACCTGCGGCAGGTCTGCCCGCAGAAAGTGCTCTGTGACCTGCTCGGAATCAACCCCGTCACGATTGGCCAGGCCATCAAGGCCACCCGGCACCTCATCGACGAACAGAAGATCAACATCACCCCGACCGTCGTACGCTACTTCACCCGCGCCGAGGACCTACGCGCCTGGATCACCAACGCCGGACCGGCCACCCATCCGCCCACGCTGCCGGCCCGCCACCCCCTGACCGACCCGCAACTGACCGGCATGAACCGCGAAGCGCTGCATGCACTGCTCCAACAGTTGATCGTTCCCTACGCCGCCGCGATCGAAGAACGCCGCCACCGCCAACGCGGCGGTGACCGGCGCCTGGGCACCCGCGCCGGGGTCTTCCGACAAAAGATCACCGACAGCGACCGGATCCTCGCCACGATTCTCTACCGGCGCCGAGTCTGCAGCCTCAACACCCTCGCCGAACTGTTCGACGTCTGCCGCAGCACCCTCTGGAACGCCATCAACGACGTCCTGCCCATCCTCGACGACCGCCGCATCACCATCGCCCCCGCGCAACATCGGTACGACACCTCCGTCGACCTACTTGCCTCCGTCGAGCAGCCCTCGACAGGAACCCACGAGGCGGGAAACCAGCAGGTTGTTTCTTGACGGCTTCATCTGCTGCGCAACTCGTTCCGATACGCCGCCCGGCAGGACTGGGACAAGATCGCCAAAGCGCTGCGGCCGGTCTACACCGCACCGACCGAGGACGCCGCCACCGAGCGGTTCCTCGAGTTCGCCGAGGCGTGGGGCCGTAAGTATCCGGCGATCGTGAAGCTGTGGGAGAACGCCTGGGCGGAGTTCGTACCGTTCCTCGCCTTCGACGTCGAGATCCGCAAGGTCATCTGCTCCACGAACGCGATCGAGTCGGTCAACGCCCGTATCCGCAAGGCCGTGCGAGCTCGTGGCCACTTCCCGAACGAGCAAGCCGCGCTCAAGTGCGTCTACATGGCCTTGATGAGCCTCGACCCGACCGGCGCGGGCCGCCGGCGCTGGACCATGCGCTGGAAGGCACCTCTGAACGCCTTCCAGATCGCCTTCGAAGGCCGGCTCACCCCGGCCAACCACTGACCACCTCAACAACCAAGATCAGCCGTTAACTTGACACTCCCCCGCCGCGAGGGCAATCGGGGCGTTGTCGACCAGATAGACGAAAACACCCTTCCAGCGAGGAGCCAGTTGGCTTACCAAGAGGTCCCGGGACGCGCCGTCCGTAAGGTACGCGTCGATGAACGAGGCGTCGGTTCCGGCGCGCACGACGAGTTTGTCGAGTGCGGTGTCGAGCCGCTCGGGGTGCGCGGGCAGGTAGTAGTCGAAGACCTCGATGTTGAAGACGCTCTCACCGTCGAGGAAACGGGCGCCCATCTCCGTCTCGACCGCGTCGATGGAGGCAGGCTCGTCGAACCGGAAGCGGTGGTCTGCACGGTCGGTCTGAACGCAGTGGAGGATGAAGTTCATCGCGCTGACGCTGATAGCGACGCCATGGTAATCCGAGCAGTACAGAGTGAAGTTCTGGTCAATGTGGCCCTTGGCGAGGAGGTCGTGGGCCAAGGACGACACAAGGCCCGTGACGATGCCGTCCAGGTTGCGGTCGACGCCGTTGGTGGGCATGACCAGGTCCGTCCTGGCCATGAGCTGCGCCATCGTGGCTTTCGCGACGAAGTCCTTGTTCGCCAACGCGGCCCGGGAGGCGCGCTGGAGACGTGCGACATCGGCTTCGACGGCGTCATCCAGCGCAGCGGCTCCATCCCCCACCAGCGCGATCACGTCATCGAACGACAGGTCCACACCTGGGTATCCAGGATGGGCGAAATGCAACCCTTGACGGGTCGCGTGCAGCGACCTCCAGAAGTCGCCGGACGTAAGGTCCGAAAGCGCGTGCTCCTTCGACTGGAAGTACAGGACAGTCCTACGACTCACACGCCCCGTCGCCCGATAAAGAACGGGCAATACCTGTTGGAGCCGTTCGCCGGCGGCCTTCGCGTGCTTGTCCCACAGGGCGTTCGACGCGACCCGGTCAAGTGCATCCTTGCTGACCGCGGCCTGGTGGACCGTCTGATACGTGACCATGTCGCGGAAAGCCCGGTAAGCCTCGTCGATCTTGCTCGTGCCGAGCCGGATGGCCTCGAAGTCCTCCAGATGCAGGTTCTTGTAGACCATCATCGCGAACAGCCGGTCCGCGGTGAGGCCCTTGAGGCCCTTCTCTCCCAGGACCGAGGCACGGTAGATCTCGAACTCGTTGCGGATGTTGCGGATCAGGCGCATGTCGGTCAGATGCCCACCGACCAGGTTCATCAAGGCAGTCGAAGGTCGCTCATCCGATTCGGCGAACTCCGCCGCCAACAGGTCCCGCGCCGAACGGTGCGTGATGAACGGAACATCGGAACCACCAGATCGAAAAACTTCGTCCTGTTCGCCGACGGGGCGGATTCCAGAGCTGACGCACGACGCGCTGACGCCCCGGCATCGGCTTCCGCGTCCGGGGCGGCATCGACTCTGAGTTGCTCGAAGATGCTGTCGCGGACCGCGTACACGAACCGAACCGGCCGCGACTTGACCTGCTCGGAGTTGTTCAAGACGGTGTTCAGCTCGCGCAGCGTCTCGAAGATGTGAGGATCCCTGAACCGGTCCAGGTCCTCAAAGATCGCGACCTGGGTCTTCGTCCTCTGGAAGAAGTAGACGATCTCGTCGAGGTACTCATCGAAGTACGAGTTCTCCTTCGCACTCAGCGTGACGGCTGCTCCGCCCGCGGAGACGCTCTCCACCCGCACCCGGCTGCGCAGAGCACGCCAACCCAGGAAACAGATCACGCCCAGGAACACGCCGAGCCCACCGACGATGGCCCACGGCACCCAGCCACGACTGGTGACCAGGGCCTGGGGCCCCATCTTCTCCACCCGATTCACCAGCCCGGACAGAACCGCGATCACGAAGAACACCACCGCGACCGCGGCACCCCCGAACGCCGCCGGCCAACGCCTGAACGAGTCGATGCGGAAGTACCTCGACCCCGGCATGTCCGCCGGCGCCTTCCGATAGAGCAGCTGCTTGACGATCTCCTTCTGAATCAGGTTCGTCAGTGGCGGGAGCGTCCCGTCCTGCAGGATGCGCCCCCGATTCGTGCCGTCGATGCCCAGGCTCGACAGCGACAGATTTACCCAGTTGATCTTCCGCTCGTCCAGACCCGCCTGGACGCCGAGGATGACACTGCTCTTTCCGCTGCCGTAGTGCCCCGCGAGCGCGATGTTCGTCGCGGCGCTCGCAGACCCGTCGGCCAGGACCTCGGTGAGGACCGCTGCGTGCCGCCCATGCAGTTCCTCCTGGTACGTGGGTCCGAGACTCCGAAGGACCGGCACGTCGGGCCGTGATGCGAACTTTCGGAACGGCCATACTCGCGACATGGACGAAATCCTACGAACATGGTCCGACTTGTTCGCGGCATAGACAGTGCAGTCGCATTGCCAGGACGCCGTCGGGACTGCGGGTCGCTCGGCCCCGCCGAAGCTCTGCAAGGCTGACGACGAGCGCCCAGGAGGATGGCGGACGCCGGGCCAGTGTGCCCTGGGTGAGTGGCGCGAGACCCGACGGGCAGCCGAACCTGATCTCCTCTGTTCTGCTTCACGGGCAGAGGTCAGATGCCCGAACTCCGGAGTGCCCCCACCAGCAACCGTCCCCACCGATGCTGCCGCACGAGCCCGACCCACAGGTCACGTCCCCGCGCACTACCCGAAAGCACCCCCGGCAGGGAAGATCCACAACAGCGACCACGGTGGACGTCGGCGGAAGCCCACGGGCCGGCATTCCGGCCAAGATCCGGACCGCGCGACCCGGAACGACACCGGCCAGCACAAACCGGGCCCGAACCCACCGGACAGCACGCAGACATCGGAGCACCAACGGAGCACCAAGCTCCCACATCATGGGAGCTTGCGGCATATTCCGGGAAACAATCAAGGCCGCAACCAACGTTTCTGCTAGTCACAGCCTTGATCGGATTGCGCGCCCGAAGGGGCTCGAACCCCTAACCTTCTGATCCGTAGTCAGATGTCCGGCTTACCCACATCTGTTCGAATCCAGCAGTTGCGCACGCCCCATCGAAGGATCACAACCCGGCCTGCCTTATCCACGCCGTAGGGCAATGCTGTGCTCAGAGGTGACCTGCCGAACAACGCGGTCACTGTCATCAGGGCAGGGTGTTCTGCGTCCCCTGCCTAAAAGTCGAACCTGCGCGAGCCGAACCGCTTGGATCGATACGAGCCTCGACGTTTGCGACCGAAGCGCAGGCCGGGCTGTGCCAACCGACGGCCAGCCGAATGGCGGCAAAGCCTACACCCGCCGGACGCGCTCGCTGCCGCTCCGCCAGGAGGCTGTAGTATCAGCGCATGCGCACTCAAAGTGCGCACCGATGCGGAAAACTTGTGTCCGAGGGGGGACTTGAACCCCCACGCCCTATACGGGCACTAGCACCTCAAGCTAGCGCGTCTGCCATTCCGCCACCCGGACTTGCTCTGTCCAGCCTACCGCGCCGGCCTCGGTGGTCCACCACCCGCAGGCCGCCCGGCGGGCCGCACGGGGAGTTACTGTACACGCCGCAGGTGGATCATGCACATCGGCATTCGAGGCACGTCCAGGCCAGCTCGACCGGGGCTTCGGGGCGGCCCGTCACGGCCCGTGGGTCGGGTAGCGTCGGGGTGCCCGTACCCGGCAGCATGAGCCACGTGCCCCATGCCTCTCCCCTGGCCGTCGCCCAGCAGCGGGCTCTCGCGCTGCGCGGGGCGGGTAACCTCACCGCCGCCCGTGACCTGCTGACCGACGCGGTCGAGTCCGCCCGGCCGCCGTTCGGCAAGGATCATCCGGACGTGCTGAGCACCGCGCATCTGCTGGCCCGGCTGCACCGGGAGGCGGATGACCCGAGCGCTGCCCGCCGGGTGCTGGAGGAGGCGTTCGCCGCTGGGGAACGCCGGTGGCCCCACGGCGACCCGCTGATGCTGGCCTTGTCCTTCGAGCTCGGCTCCGTCGCCGACGAACTGGGTAACCGCCACGAGGCCCGTCGCAACTACACCCGCGTCGCCGCCGCCGGCCCCGCCGTGCTCGGCGCCGACCACCCGGCCGTACGCACGGCACGGGAGTATCTCGGCGATGCCGCTCCCGCCCCGCAGCCGCCGGTCCCCCCTGTCCCCCAGCCGGAGCCGGCGCGCCAGTCGCATCATGGGGCGCTGGTCGAGCCCACCGTGTCGCTGGCCGTGCTGTCGACCGCCTGGCAGCCGCACGACGCCTCCACGGCAGCCGCCCGCCTACCGGTACCCCCGGTTTCCGATGCGCCAGGCGTTCCCCCTGCTCCGGACGTGCCGCCAGCGCCCGCCGCACCGACCGCGCCGGCCACCCGGGCGGTGCCGCCCGCTCCGGCCACGCCGCCCGTGCCGAATACCCTGGCGGTGCCGCCGGCTCCGGCTATGCCGCCCGCTCCGCCCGTGCCGATCACCCCGGCGGGGCCGCCGCCTCCGGCTATGCCGCCCGCTCCGCCCGTGCCGATCACCCCGGCGGGGCCGCCGGCTCCCGCTATGCCGCCCGTGCTGCCGGCCCCGGCGGTGGGGCCGCCGCCCCCGAGCGCACCGCCAACTTCCTCGATGATTCCGCCGCCTCCGGCGGTGCCGCCGGCCCGGACGGCATTCCACGACCAGCCCGCTCCGCTGGGAGCGTCGGCCGCGCAGGTGCCGCCTGCCCCAGCAGTGCCACCCGCCCCTGTGGCCCAGCCGACCGCCGGGGGCTCGGTCACGCCGTCCGCCGCCCCGCCCTACGGGACGCCGTCGGCCGCCCGGCAGTGGAGCTCCGACGAGGAGACCGGAGTACTGGCGGTACCGCCTGCCGCCGCCGGGCCGGCAGCGGGTGTTGACGGACCCCCATCGCCGGCGCATCCCGAGTGGGCTCGGCCGACGATCCGGGTTCAGCAGATCGGTCCGCTGCTGGCGGAGGAGGCGGCCCGCGCCGGCCGCCTCCCCCAGGCCACGACTCCGGTCGCCGACGCAGCACCCCCGGTCAGCGGACCCCCAGTAAGCGGCCCGCCAGTAAGCAGCCCCCCGGTCAGTGGGCCTCCGGTCAGTGGGCCTCCGATCGGCGCACCACTGGCCGGTGGATCACTGGTTGGCGGTTCGCCGGTCAGTGGGCCGCCGGCCTTTACCCCGGTCAGCGCGCCGCCGGTGGCCGGGCAGCCGGTCAGCGCACCACCCGGCTACGCGCCAGGCAGCGGACTGCACGGGTATGGACCGGTCAGCGCGGCACCTGCGGTCGGACCGACCAGTGCTCCACCTGGATACGGCGCAGTCGGCGGGCCACCCTGGCCCGGCCCGACCAGTGGATCCCCCCATCACGAGCCGGTCAGCGGCCCGCCCTCGGCCGGCCCAATCAGCGGGCCTGGTCACTACAGCCCGGTCAGCGGTCCGCACTACCACAGCCCGCAGCAGCATGGTCCGGACCACAGCCCGCAACAGCACGGTCCGATCGGCGGTGTGCACCCGCACGGATCACCTCAGCAGGTGTCGTCCGGACCGTCGGCCTACCCGTCAACTCCGTCCCACGGCGGGGCGCTGGCGCCGTACGCCCCGCAGGTTCCGGCTCCGCCGGCCTGGGGCCAACCTGCGGTCGTGCCGCCTCGGCCGGTGGTGGCCGTGCCGTACCAGGGGCCGCTGGTGATGCCGGCGGTGGAGCCGGAGCGGGGTCGTAGCCGGGCGGCGATCGTGGTGGCGGTCGTCGCGGTGGTGGTCGCCCTCGCCGCGGTGGTCGGGGTGGGGGTGTTGATTCTCGATCGGCGGGCCGCGCCGCCGGCGACGACGTCGGAATCGCCGGCGCCGGCGGAGTCCGATCCGCCGCCCGGGGAGCTGAAGCTGCGTGACGATTCGGCCACGATCACGTTGACCTGGACCGATCCGTCGGACGGGTTGGTGCCGTTCATGGTGGCCGGTGGGCGGGCCGGGCAGCCGTTGGGGGTGCTGGCCACGGTGGACCCGGGGCAGACGAGCTACACGGTGAACGGGTTGAACTCCCGGGTGGACTACTGCTTCGCCGTGCTGGCCGTCTACGGCACCGACAGGTTCGCCACGTCGAGTCAGGTGTGCACGTCGCGGGAGGTCACCAGCACCCCGAACTGACCGACCCGACTCCCGGCCGACCTGCACCATCCTCGGCCGACAGTCGTGGCGGGACACGCCGACGACACGCCACGCTGGGTGTCCACAGGCGGACGGTGCGGGTTCCCGGGGTCCGTTGCGTGACCATATGATGGCTCCCGGCTCAGGGGAGGGGTCGCCGCGTCGGCGCGCCACCTGCCAGGACGACACGAGAGGCAGCCGGCTGTGGCGAGCATCGACGAGGCCGTTCCGACCCGCACCGCCCGCTCCCGGTCCCGGGTACGCGGCGGGCTGGTCACCGTGGGTACGGTGCTGGCGCTGCTGGCGGCGATGGGCCTGACCGTGCTCGGCCTGGGTTCGGCGGACAACGCGGTGGCCAGCTACGACGCGAGTTCGTGGTTGTGGAGCGCGGCGCGCAGCGAGCTGGCCCGGGTCAACGGGATGACCGCGCGGGTGGACACCCGGATGGAGGTGCCCGCGGCGCGGCGGCATCCGATGCAGGTGGTGCAGACGGACCGGTTGCTGGTGCTGCGGGACCTGCACACGGGTCAGATCAGCGCGCTGGACCTGGCCACGTTGCAGATCACCGCGACCACGCCGACGACTCCCGGGCTGGGGGTGAGCGTGGCGTTGCACGAGGACGCGGCGTTCGTGGTGGACGCGGTGCAGGGTGTGGTGCGGCAGTTGGACCCGCGGTCGCTGATGCCGGTGGGTGAGCCGGTGCGTTACCCGCCGGGGATCACCGGCGGCGCGTTCGACGGCAAGGGCCGGTTGTGGGTCGCGGTGCCGGCGGAGGGCACGGTCTCCGCGATCACCCCGGCCGCGTTGCCGTCGGCGCCCGTGGAGGGCTCGCAGGTGAGTCCGAAGCAGGTGGAGACGCACGACGTGGCCGAGCCGAGCCACGAGTTGGTGGTCTCCACGCTGGACGACGGGGTGGCGGTGCTGGACCGTACGGCCGGGGCGCTGGTCACCGTGGTGCGGGGCACCACGCGGCGTACGGCGTTGGCGGAGACGTTGACCGGGCCGGGCATCATGCCGGTGCGCACCAGCGGGTCGGTGGTGCCGGTGACGGTGGCCGGGCAGCGGCAGGTGCATGTGATCGCCGACGGTGGCCAGGTGCACTCGTTCACGGTGCCGGGTGACGGCGACCGGCTCAGTCCGGCGGTGGCGTGGGCCGGGCGGTTCTACTGCGCGGACGAGGCGGCGGGCGTGGTGTACGCGTTCGACGCGACCGGGCAGCTGGTGGACACGATCCGGGGCAAGTGGGGCGGGCCGCTGGAGCTGGAGGTGCGGGAGAACCACCTGTTCATCAACGCGCCGGATGCGGCGACCGCGCGGGTGGTCGACGACCGGCACCAGGTGCGGGAGGTCGACAAGTACGCCAACGACGTGCTCGGTGGTGACCCGCCGCCGGATCCCCCGCCGCCGCCTCCGCCGCCGAAGAAGCCGGAGGCGAGCAAGCCGGGCGCGCCGCGCAGCGTGACCGCGGCGGCGGGCAACGCGCAGGCGCGGGTGAGCTGGCGGCCGGCGGCGGCCAACGGTGCGGAGATCATCAGGTACGTGGTGGAGGGTGCCGGGCAGCGGCTGGAGGTCGGTGCGAACCAGCGGTCGGTGGAGGTCACGGAGCTGACCAACGGCGAGACGTACAGGTTTTCCGTGCACGCGGTCAACGCCAAGGGCGCGGGCCCGGCGCGGAGCAGCAACCCGGTGACGCCGACGGCGGAGGTGCCGGACGCGCCGGCCAGCGTCACCGCGGAGGCGCGGCCGGACGGCACGGTGGCGGTGAGCTGGCCGGAGGCGAACGGCCAGGGCAACAAGATCGCCCGGTACGCGGTGACGGCCACCTCGGCGGGTACGAACGCCCCGGCCGGGGAGTCGACCGGCACCGAGCTGGTCATCAAGGCGGGCGAGCTGGAGTACGGCACGCAGTACGCGTTCACGGTGGTGTCGGTCAACGACAAGGGTGCGGCGTCGGAGGCGTCTCCGGTGAGCAACACGGTGGTGCCGTTCGCGGTGCCCGGGGAGCCGCTGGAGCTGCGGGCGAGCACGGTGGCCGACCAGCCGGGGACGGTGGCGGTGCAGTGGTCCCCGGCGGAGGCCAACGGCCGGCCGGTGACTGGGTACGTGGTGGACGTGGGTGGCCGGCGCAGCGAGGTGACCGACACCCAGACGACCGTGAGCGGCCTGGGAGACGGGCAGAACGTCACGGTGCGGGTCCTGGCGGTCAACGAGGCCGGTGAGGGTCCGGAGGCGACCACGACGGCGCGGACGGTGGCCCCGCCGCGGGTGACGGTCACCGGTTCGTCGGCGACCGCGACGGCGGCGACGGTGACGTTCACCGTGGACGCCGGGGGCGGGCAGGCCACCTGCACGTTGAGCCGGCCGGGTCAGCCGGCGAAGAGCGGCCCGTGTTCGAGCATCACGATGAGCGGGTTGACGCCGGGCACCAGCTACACGTTCACGGTGACGGCGACCAACGCCGCGGGTCCGGGCACGGCGACGAGGGCACAGCCGACCGACGCGCTGTACGGCATCGCCACCTGTGTCAACGGCAGTGCCTCGGATCAGCGCACCTATTGCGACCGGGAGGTGCCGGGCGAGCGCAACGGCAACGAGGTCTTCTCGGTGACCCGGCAGGACAACAACCGGCAGGTCGGCTGGGCCAGCCCGGGCACCCGGCTCAAGGCGTACTGCAAGCAGCGGGGCGAAGAGGTGTACGCCTACGTCTACAACAACGACAAGCGCAGCACCTGGTGGGTGCAGGTCGAGTACAGCGGGAAGAACTACATCCCCTGGGCCTGGCTCAACCTGGAGGGCGGGGACGACATCAACGTCCTGCCCACCTGCTGATCCACCCCAGCGAGGAGCACCACCGTGAACAGCCAGGAACCGCTCACCCAACAGGAGGTGCAGGGCTTCGCCGCCCTCGCCGCCCGGCTGGCCGAGAACATCAACGCGGTGGTGCTCGGCAAGCCGCAGGTGGTCCGGCTGGCGCTGACCGCGTTGTTCGCCCAGGGGCACGTCCTGCTGGAGGACGTGCCCGGGGTGGGCAAGACGACCCTGGCCCGGGCGATCGCGGCGACGGTGCAGGGGCAGTGGC
>NZ_JBFBAO010000224.1:0-11811 GCF_040682255.1 Micromonospora sp. NPDC051296
AGCACCGCCTCGACGTCACCCGGCCCGACCTGCACCGCGCGCGCCGGGTCAGCCGCCTCGAACAGTTCCCGCAGGCGCTCGCTCATCGCACTCCTCCCAGCTGACCGTCGACCGCTGTGGCCTGCGCGGGGCGTTCCCGGAGCAATTCGGCGAGCCGCCGCCGCGCCCGGTGCAACCGCACCTTGGCGGTGGCCGAGCCGCAGCCCACCACCAGCGCCGCCTCGCGCAGGGAGAGCTGCTCCCAGCCGACCAGCCGAAGAATCTCCTGGTCGTCGTCGGACAGGCGGCCCAGCGCGATCCGCACATCCATCAGCCGCACGATGCCGTCGTGCCGGTCCAACCCGACCGTCTCGCTCAGCTCGCCCGACGGCGGCACCGCCCGCTGCGCCCGCCAGTGGTTCGCCAGCAGGCGACGCGCGACCCCGTACAGCCACGGCAGTGTCCGCGCCGGCACCTCCCACCGGCGGCGCCACGCGACCAGGAACACCTCCTGGGCCAGTTCCTCGGCCGCGGCCATGCCGTCGAGCCGGCGCAGGCCATAACGGACGACGTCCGGAAAGTGCCGCGCGTAGACCCCGCGGAACCAGTCCGTCCCCCGGTCGTTGACGTCCCTCATACCTCTACCTGTGTCAGCCGGCGGCCGAAGGTTACGCCGCAGCCGTCGATTCGGTCATCGCATCGTCGGAGCGTCGCAACCTGCCAAGGGTCAGATGGTGACGACGACCTTTCCCGCCGGGTGCCCGTCGGTGAAGTGCCGGAGCGCGTCCGCCGCGTCGGCGAGCGGATACGTGCGGTCGATCGCCGGCGTCAGCGCGCCGGACTCGATGAGTTCCCGCAGCTCGTCGAGGTCGTCGGTGCGCTCCACCGCGCTCACAGTGCGCAGTCGTTGACCGACGAACAGGGACAGCAGCGGCGCCCGGAACATCTGCCGGCCGTAGCCGCCGAGCAGTCGGCCCCTGGTGTATGCGCCGCCCACCAGCGCCAGCGTTCCGCGTGGGGTGAGCGCGCGCCGCAGCAGTGCCAGTGGGCGGTCACCGCCGGTGTCGATGACGACGTCGTAGACCGGGCCGTCCCGGTCGATCTCCTCGCCGGTGTAGTCGAGCACGTCGTCGGCGCCGAGGGAGCGGACGAACTCGATCCGGGCCGGGGCGCAGACGCCGGTCACCGTCGCGCCGTACGCCTTGGCGATCTGGACCGCCAGCGAGCCGACGCCACCGGACGCGCCGATCACCAGCACCCGGTGCCCCGGGCGCACCGCACCGCTGTCGCGCACCGCGCGCAGCGCCGTCATGCCGGAGACGGGCACCGCCGCGGCCTGCTCGAACGACAGGTTGGCCGGCTTGCCGGCCAGCCGTTGCGCCGGGGCGCTCGCGAACTCGGCGTACGAGCCACCCAGGCAGGTGCCGTACACCTCGTCGCCCGGCCGGAACCGGGTAACCCGGGCACCGACCGCTGTCACCACCCCGGCCAGGTCCCGGCCGCGTACCGCCACCCGGGGCCGGCGCAGCCCGGCCGCGAGGCGTACCAGGTAGGGGCGGCCGGTCATGAAGATCCACACGCCGGGGTCGACGCCGGCCGCGCGTACCTGGACGAGCACCTCGTCGTCGCCGATGGCCGGCCGGTCGATGTCGCGCAGGTCGAGCGCGGCTGCCGGGCCGTAGTTGTCCTGAACGATGGCCTTCACGGTGCGACCTCCTCGGAGTCGGGGTACTGGAATACGTCGTCGAGCCGTACGCCGAACACCTGGGCGATCCGGAAGGCCATCTCCAGCGACGGCGAGTAGCGGCCCTGTTCGATGGCGATCACGGTCTGCCGGGTCACGCCGATCCGCTCGGCGAGGTCGGCCTGGGTCATCTCGTCGTGCGCGAAGCGCAGCGCACGGATGTTGTTGGTGACACGGGTCGGCTTCACCACTGCGGGACACCCCTGCGGTAGACGATCACCTTTGCCAGCGAGCCGACCACCGCCGACAGCACGAAGCACAGGTAGACGACGTTGGCAATCCAGAACCAGTCCCACTCGGCCAGCGCCATGAGCATCGCCGACACCGCGCCGATGACCACGAACGCCTGACCGACGTGGTCGCCGAGCCGCCCGATCTCCCGGTCGCGCACATCCTTGACGCGGGACGCCCGCGGGTTCACCACGCCGATCCCGATCTCGGCCACGATGTTCGCCGCGATGGCCCCGCCGATCGTCCACAGCAGAGCACCGGCGTAGGGCACCGCGGCGAGCGGCCCGCCGTCGAGCCGACCCAACACGACGACCACGTACACGCCGTACGCGACCACGCTGACCACCAGCATGATCCAGGCCCGTTTCTCCTCGTGCGTCATGGCCCGGCCTCCTCGGTGTAAAAAATCCTTGACGCACCAAGAGTAAGGGATGCTTGACACCATGTCTAGAAACTTTGACATGTGATGCCACGGGTGCTCACTACGAGCCGAACGGCGGCTGCGGACCACGCCGAGTCAGAGGTCCCGTACCGCCCGCAGCGCCGCCTCGACGTCGCTCTCGTCGTTCGCGATGGTCGTGCCGAACCGCAGGTACGACGGGCGGTACGGCGTGGAGCTGGCCACCACCTTCCGGTCGCGCAGGCGGGCGACCGCCTGCTCCGCGGAGCTGCCCGACACCTCGCAGCAGACGAGGCCGGCGGAGAGTTCGGGGCCGTTGGGTGTGACGAGGTTGACCCCGGGCAACCCGGTGAGCCCTTCCTTGAGGCTCGTCGCCAACTCCCGGGTACGCCCGGCCACCCGGGCCTTGCCGATCGCCCGGTGCAGCTCAAAGGCCTCGGCGAGCGCCCAGCGGTGTTCGAAGGCGTGGTAGCCGCCCGGCGTGGCGGCCGAGCCGGGCGCCGGGGCGCCGCCGTCGAAGCCGAGCCAGGCGGCCATGCTGGGACCGTCGAACGGGGCGATGATCGGCGTGAACCGGGCCCACGCCTCGGATGTCCCACAGATCAGGCCGGTGCCACGCGGACCCAGCAGCCACTTGTGGCAGCCGGAGACGAGGAAGTCACAGCCCAACTCGGCGAAGCTGCTCTCCTCGGCGCCGAAGCCGTGCACGCCGTCCACGCACAGCAGCACGTCGCGGCCGTGCAACGCGTCGGCGATCGCCCGAATCGGCAGCTTCACGCCGGTGCCCGAGTGGACCCAGGTCACCGCCACGGCCCTGGTTCGGGGCGTCACCGCCCGGGTGAGGTTGCCGACGATCTCGTCGGTGCTCGCCGTGGCCGGATCGGTGTAGAGCCGGACGCGGCGCACACTGACGCCGTCGCGCGTCTCGCGCAGCCGCAACGCCTCGTGCGTGGCGTAGAAGTCGTGTTCGGTGGTGAGCACCTCGTCGCCCGGTCGGAGCCGCAACCCGCCGTAGAGCAGGCCCAGCCCCATCGTGGTGGAGTCGGTGAACGCCACGCTATCCGGATCGACCTGGAGACAGTCGGCCGCCGCCGACGCGACGGAGCGTTCCAGCCGCTCGTTGTTGCCGTCCAGGTAGCCGACGGGATCGGCGTCCAGCCCGGCCCGGTGGCGCTCGATCGGCATCCAGGTCACACTGCGGTCACCCGATCGGTCTGGTCAGGGGATCGGCCACTCGTGGACCGGGCGGTTGCTGTGCATCAGCTCCACGTAGTGCCGGACCACCTCGCGCAGCGCCGCCGGGCGGTCGAGCTGGTCGGCCGACTCCAGCCGGTGCAGCGTCGCCACCTGCCAGCTCGCCCCGTTGCGGCCGGTCAGGCAGCGCTGCTCGATGATGCCGAGCAGCCGGTCGCGCTCGGCCGGCTCGACGCCCCACCGGTCCAGACCGTGCGAGGCCAGCGGCAGCAGGCGGCGCAGCACCAGCTCGGTGACCGGCAGATAGCCCAGGCCGGGCCAGAAGACATGGGCGTCGATGCCGTGCCGGGCGCAGGTGTTGAAGTTCTCCTCGGCGGCGCTGAACGACATCTGCGACCACAGTGGCCGGTCGGCCTCAGCGAGCGCGCGAACCAGGCCGAAGTAGAACGCCCCGTTGGCGACGGTGTCCAGCACGGTCGGCCCGGCCGGCAGCACCCGGTTCTCCACCCGAAGGTGCGGCCGGCCCTTGAGCACGTCGTAGACCGGCCGGTTCCAGCGGTAGATCGTGCCGTTGTGCAGCCGCAGCTCGGCCAGGGTCGGCACGCCGCCGGCGGCGAGCGTCTCGGCCGGGTCCTCCGCGTCGCAGACCGGCAGCAGCGCCGGGAAGTAGCGCACGTTCTCCTCGAAGAGGTCGAACACCGAGGTGATCCACCGTTCCCCGAACCAGACCCGCGGCCGTACGCCCTGTGTCTTGATCTCCTCGGGGCGGGTGTCGGTGGCCTGCTGGAACAGCGGGATCCGGGTCTCGCGCCACAGCTCCCGGCCGAAGAACAGCGGTGCGTTCGCGCCGAGCGCCACCTGGACCCCGGCGATGGCCTGGGCGGCATTCCAGTAGTCGGCGAACTGGTTCGGGCCGACCTGGAGGTGGAACTGGGTGCTGGTGCAGGCCGCCTCCGGGGTGATGGTGTCGGCGGTGACCGCCAGCCGTTCCACCCCGTTGATCGCGATCCGTAGATCTTCGCCACGCGCGGCGAAGATCTGCTCGTTGAGCAGCGCGTACCGGGGGTTGGCCGACAGCGTGTCGGCGGTCAGGTGCTCCGGCAGGACGGTGGGCAGGATGCCGATCATCACCAGGTGCGCGCCGACCGTCCGGGCCCGCTGCTCGGCCGCGTTCAGGCTGGCCCGTACGTGTTCCTCGAACTCGGCGGTGCCGGTGCCGGCCAACCGTCGGGGCGCCACGTTGATCTCGATGTTGAACTGGCCGAGTTCGGTCTGGAAGCTCGGGTCGGCCACCGCCTGGAGCACGTCGGCGTTGCGCATCGCCGGCATCCCGGCGTCGTCGACCAGGTTCAGCTCGATCTCCAGCCCGGTCATCGGCCGGTCGACGTCGAATCGGGACTCGCGCAGCATCTCGGCGAAGACGTCGAGGCAGCGGCGTACCTTGTCCCGGTAGCGAGCCCGGTCCTGGCGGCTGAAGGTCTGCACGCCGACTTCCTCGCCCATGGTCACCACCCTGTCACCGCTGGTACCCCCAAACCTCGCACGTCCGCGCATCCGAGGGAAGCCCCGACGGCCCGGTTGTCCACCATTGAACCTTTTTCGACCTGAACCGCGCGGCGCTTACGCACCGCGTCCGACTTTGCGGTCCGGGGCGTCGATACCATGGCCGGCGTGCGTGAAAAGGTGACCCGGCTGTTCGTGGTGGCGGCGATCGCGGAGGCGATCTCCTGGGCTGGCCTGCTGGCCGGGATGGCGGTCAAGTACGGCCCGCCCGCCAACGAGCTGGGCGTGCAGATCTTCGGGCCGATCCACGGCGCGCTGTTCGTGGCGTACGGCGTGCTGGTGCTGGCCGTGGCCCGGGTGCACCGGTGGAGCCTGCTGGCCACCGGCGTGGCGCTGGCCTGCGCGGTGCCGCCGTTCGCCACCCTCGCCTTCGAGCGGTGGGCCCGCCGGCGCGGCATGCTCGCCGTCGCCGAACCGGCCCGTCAGCCGGCCCCGGTCGGCTGACCGGTCCGTCCGGCCGGCTCGGCCGGCCTCAGGTCAGCGCCGTGCAGGCCGCCAGCGCAGCGAGCAGCAGGGTGCCCAGCACCGCCTGCAACAGCAGCGGTGGGCCCAGGTGCGACCAGAGCGTGGCCGTACGGGGCCTGAGCAGCTGCCCGGTGGTGAGGTTGACGATCCGCTCGATCTTCGGCGGCAGGTCGGGGTCACCCTGATCGCGCAGGGTCAGCTGGACGTGGTCGGCCGGGTGCAGCGCGCTCTGCGGCAGGTGCCCGTGCAGCTCGACCTCGTACGCGCGACCGTTGGCGTCGCGCAGGCGGACCGGGGTGACCAGGTATTCCGGGCCTTTCTTCAGGTCCTTGAAGCTGCGCCGGCCAGTCCCGGAGCCGGCCGAGAGCAGGGCGCGCACCAGCCGGGCGAGCAGGCCGGCCACCCCGGCGGCGGCGAGCACCACCACCAGCACCGGCTGCCCCACGCGTATCTCCCGGGGGTAGCCGTCCAGCAGGCGCACGATCTGGGCGGTGAGGATCCGGCCCGTGGGGTGCAGGCTGCGCCGGGAATACGATGTCGCGTCCATGACCACCACCCAGAGTCCGCTTCCGCCTACAGATCGTATCGATCCTCGGAGTTGAACGACGTGAATGAAAACGGGTCACGCCGCACGGCTGGTAGGTGACAAGCCGGACGGCGCGGGTAAGCGGTGGGCCGAGCTGGAAAGGGGTCGAGCATGCAGCTGTCCTTCCTACGCCCGCTCTACGGACGTCCGGGCCCGTGGTGCTCGGTCTACCTGGACGCCTCGCTGGACACCGAGGACGCCCACCCGGCACTCCATCTGCGTTGGCGCGGCCTGCAACAGCAGCTGGCCGAGCAGGGGGCGGACGAGCAGACGATCGCCGCCCTCGACGGGGTGATCCGGGGCCACGACCCGATGCCCGGCGACTACGGGCTGGCCGTCTTCGGTACCCGGGGCCGGGTGGTGCTCTCCGAGTACCTGTCCGCCCCGCCCCGGCGGGATCTGGCCGCGTACGCCCCGCTACCGCACGTGATGCCGCTGCTGGCGCAGCGGGGCGAGCAGGTGGCGTGGGTACGGGTGCTGGCCGACCGCACCGGCGCCGACGCGATGTCGGTCAGCGCCGGCGGCGTACCGCGTCGGGCCCACGTCGTCGGCCGGGAGAGCTACCAGCTGCGCCGGGTCAAGCCCGGCGGCTGGTCGCAGTCGCGCTACCAACGCGCCGCCATGGAGGCGTGGCATCACAACGCTGGTGACGTCACCGCCGCCACCGTGGAGCTGGCCGAGCGGGTCGGCGCCGAGGTGGTCGTGGTCGCCGGCGACGTCCGGGCTACCGGCATGATCGCCGCCCAGATGCCGGAACGCTGGCAGGACATGGTGGTCCGCACCGACGCGGGCTCGCGGGCCGGCGGTGCCGACCAGACCCTGCTGGACGACCTCACCGTGCAGACCATCGCCGAGGTGGCCGACCAGCGGGTGACCGCCGCGCTGGACCGCTTCGGCATGCAGGAGGACGTCGGCGCCGGACTCGACGCCGTGGTCTCCGCGCTGCAACGCAACCAGGTCGACACGATGCTGATCGTGGACGACCCGTCCGCCAACGGCGAACTCTGGATCGGCCCGGGGGCCACCGACATCGCCACCGACCCGACCCAGCTGCCCACCGTGACCGACCCGGAGCGGGTACGTGCCGACGCGGCGCTGGTCCGCGCGCTGGTGGGCACCGACGCCGAGCTGACCGTGCTGGGCCCGGACGAGGCCCCGGGACTGGTGGACGGGGTGGGCGCGGTGCTGCGCTACGTCGACCCGTCCACCCCGGGACGGGGCGGTGCCTGACCCGACCGTGCCCGACCCGACCGTGCCCGACCCGGCGGTGGTGGGCCCGGCGGTGCCTGAGTCGGCCGTGGTCGGCCCGATGGTGCTCGACCCGGCCGAGGAAGGCCGGGCCGTGGCTGAGGCGCTCGTCGCGCGGCTGTCGGCCTGGCGGGTGTCGCGGGTCTTCGGTCGACCGGGCGAGGCGAATGCGGCGGTGGTCGAGGCCCTGAGGGCCGCCGGTGGCGATCCGGAGTTCGTGCCCGCTCGGCACGGGGAGACCGCCGCCTTCATGGCGACCGGGCACGCCCGGTTCACCGGCGGGATCGGCGTCTGCCTGGCGGCCGAGGGACCGGCCGCCTTCGGGCTGCTCAGCGGTCTCGCCGGCGCCCGGCAGGCCGGCCTGCCGGTGCTGGCGATCGTCGGCGTCCAGCCCCCCGACCCGTCCACCGTCCCGCACCCGTCAAGCCGCCTGCACCCGTCACTCGCCCCGCACTCGTCAGGCGGCCCGCGTCCGGCGAGCGGCCCGCGTCCGGCGACTGGCCCGCACCGGTTAGCCGATTCGCAGCCGTCCGGTCCGTACCCGGCGAAGGACGGGTCCGCATCCGCCGACTCGTACTCGCGCATCGGGCGGCTGTTCGCCGGCTCGTGCCGGCACGTGCGGTATGCCGGTGACCCGCACCGCGTCGCGGACCTGGTGGACGAGGCGCTGCGCAGCGCGGTGACCACCGGTGGCCCGGTCTGCCTGGTGCTGCCCCACCACGGGCACGGCGACCGGCATCCCTTCATCAGCGCGGACGGGCCGATCGATCCGGCGCTGGTGCTCGACGAACTCGCCGCCCGGCTGCCCCAGCGCATCGCCGTGACGGTGGACGGCGACAAGGTTCTCACCCGCCTCGGCCGGCACCTCCCGCGCGGGGCGGTCGTCCTGCCGTGCGACGCCCCCGGGGCGACCGGCGGCTCGTTGCCGTACGCGATGGCCGCCAAGCTGGCCGACCCGGACCGGCCGGTGCTTGCCCTGGTCACCGACGAGGGGATGCAACTGCACGGCCTGGCCGAACTGGTCACGGTCGCCCGTGGCTGGTGGGCGTGGCCCGACCCGCGTCTGGTGATCCTGGTGCTCAACACCCGGTCCGGTCACCGGCGGTACCCGGGTTCCGCGCGGACGATGGCCGACGACGTCCCGTACGCGGGTTGGGCCCGGCTGCTCGGCCTGCACGGCGTACGCGTCGACCGGCCCGAACTGGTGGGCGCGGCCTGGGACGAGGCGCTCGCCGCGGACCGGCCGTGCGTACTGGAGATAGTGGTCGGCCCAACGCGCCACCCGGCTGCGCCCGGACCCCGGGACAACCTGGCGGCCCTCGGCCCCGCACCCGACCTCGCAACCTAATCCCGGCAGCGCCCAACCGCACCCACGTATATCGAGATCTTGGACAGTTGCCGTTAAGGCCGAACGGTAACTGTCCAAGATTCTTGGAAGTAGTGGGGTTGGCGGCGCCGTTGCCGCGCGAACCGGGCACTCCGCCGCGGGGCCGCGCACGCCGAGTGAATACCGCGCGTGCGTCGGGTTGGGGCTGGCCCGCCGGGTGGGCGTGAACTTCGGGAGGGGCCTCCGCAGTGCCAAGTGGAGGTCTGTCACGCCGTTCTGGGGCCGGGAGCGGCCGCGGCTGCCGGGGCATTCGGGCCAGCGCGGCGCGCCTCTGGGAGCGCGGGCGTCGGTGGGGCGTTGCGGCCCGGGAGGTGCTGGCGTCCGGCGCGCGAGGGGCCGGTGGAGACGTCGGGATGAGGGCCGCGACGTCGGCCTGACCCCGGTAGCCGTGATCGGCCAAGATCACATGATTGATGCCGCTCGGTGGAGGGATGCCCTGTTTAACCCGCATCGTGGCGGGAAGCCGGGCCGCGTGGTGAGCGAACGAGGCAAGGTGGGGCCGGTGCGCAAGGTGCGCCCGGGACTCGCGGCGGCCGGTGCCGGCCTGGCCGGCGATCGGATCGTGGCGGTCGGCAGCACGGCGCGGATCCTCGTCGCGGCCACCGCCCGCGCCCTGCGCGGCGTCGATTGCGCCGACCTCGGCCATGTCGGGCCGATGTCCCGCTTCGCCGGCACTCCCGATCCGGTGCGCCGGGCCGCGGCGGTCCGCTCCGCCGGCCGGGTCGCCCTCACCGCCGAGCAGACGACCGAGGTCGACGGGGCCCGTGTCGCCCAGTGGTTCGTCGACCAGTACCCGCGCCAGCGGTACCCGGGAGCGTTGCTGGGCTCGCCGCACGGCGGTGCCGCACACCTGGCGGTGGCGCTCGGGATGCCGTGGCTGCCCGCCAGCTTCGAGATGACCGCGCACTGGCCGCACGGCGCGGTGGACCGCCCCCGTGCCGCCCTGGACCACGGTGCCGCGCTCGCCGGGCGGCTGCTCGCCGGAAACCCTGATCTGCATGTGCGACAGGTGCACTGCCCGGCCAGCCGGGGCGCGCTGGCCGGGGTGACGGTCGCGCTGGCCGGCCGCTGGCGGGCGCTGCCGGCGGCGTACCGGAGGTTCCTGGCCGAGCGGCTGGCACCCGGCGCGCCGGTGCTGGTGCTGCGCGACGCGCGGACCTGGCCGGTGCTGGACGCCGCCGACGGGCACAGCTTCCAGGTGGGCTGTCCGGGCAGCGGCCTGGATCCGGTGGACTTCCACCCGGACAGCCACGCGCTGCGGCAGGTGCTGCGTTCCGCCGGCGGTGACGGCGCGCACTGGGAGCTGCCGGAGATCTCCGCCCCGCCCGCCGCCGCTGAGCACGGCGTGGAGCCCGGTTTCGAACTCGGCGCCCGGGAGTGGACGTCGCGGCACGGGCATCCGCTGCACCGGGTGCTGTTCCCGGCGCCGGAGGTGCTCAGCGCCGCCACCGCCGACCTGTACCGCCGCTGGCTGCGCGCCGCCGGCAAGACCGGTAACCGGTTGGTGGTCGAATGCGGCCGGCTGCTCGACCCGTGGCAGGTGGTACGGGCCGGGCTGGTGCCGTACTGGTGCGAGAACGCCACCCGGCGCAGCGTGGAGCAGGTGGAGTGGTGGTTGGCCGGCAGCGAGCCGTTCAGCTCGGTCGACGTGCTGCCGGAGCCGCCGGGGGTCCGCTCGCCGGCGCTCGCCGGCCTGCCGCAGTGGCTGGCCATCGCCGCCTTCGGCCGCCGCCGCCGGGCGCTGGACCGGACCACGGCGCGGGGCTACCCGGTCACCTCGGTGCCCACCCGCCGGGCTACCGAGGTGCTCCGCGCTCAGGCGTACGACCTGCCCACCCCGCGCCCGCTCGCGGTGGCCGATGCCCTCGCCGTGCTTGCCGACAGCGGCACCCGCCATGGCCTGCTGATCTGTTGAGACGGGGCTGACGAAACATCCTCGCGAACCCGCGATCCCGTGATTGAGTACCTACGGAGCGGGAACACCGCCGGCTGCGACAGGCTGATCACCTTGGCGTGGCACGGCGCCGTCGCCCGCTTACATCCCAGTCACGTAACCCACTTCAGGCCCGTGCGTGCCTACGCGCGTGCCCGGTGTCCCGAATCCGGGCGGGGTCCTTCCTGAGGGAGGCGCGGATGTTCGGACAGACCACCACAACCACACCACCACCCACCGATCGGGGCCTGGAGGACCTCGATGCGGCGGCGCTGGCGTACGCGGCGCGGATCGAAGGACTGCCACCGGAGCGGCGCCACGAGGCCCGCGACGACCTGGTGCGCTTCGCGCTGCCGTTCGCGGGCCGATTGGCCCGCCGCTACCGGGGGCGCGGGGAACCGCTGGAGGATCTGGAGCAGGTGGCCCGTCTGGGCCTGGTGAACGCCGTCGACCGGTACGACCCGGAACGGGGCTCGTTCACCGCGTACGCGGCGATCACCATCGTGGGTGAGATCAAGCGGCATTTCCGGGATCGCACCTGGGGCGTGCACGTGCCCCGCCGGCTGCGCGACCTGATCCTGGAGGTCGGGCAGGCCACGGCGGCGCTGACCAGCGAGCTGTCCCGGGCACCGACGGTCGCCGAGCTGGCGAAGCGGCTGGATACGCCGGAGGAGGAGATCCTCGCCGCGCTCGAGTCGGCGGCCGGCTACAGCCCGGCCTCGCTCAACGCGCCCGTCGGCGGGGAGAGTTCGGCGGAGTTCGGCGACCTGGTCGGCGAGTCGGACATCGCGCTGGAATCCGTGGACGACCGGGTGACGGTCAGCGGCCTGCTGCACCGACTGCCCTGGCGGGAACGGCGGATCCTGGCCATGCGGTTCTACGGCAACCAGACCCAGGCCGAGATCGCCGCCCGGTTCGGCATCTCCCAGATGCACGTCTCGCGGCTGCTCTCGCGGGCGCTGACCTGGCTGCGCCAGGCGATGCTCGCCACCGCTCCAGTCGGCGGGCCAGCACGTTGACCGCCACTCCGAGCAGTCCGGTGACGATGATCAGCGCGTACATGCGGGCGACGGCACCGCCG
>NZ_JBFBAO010000225.1:0-11766 GCF_040682255.1 Micromonospora sp. NPDC051296
AGGGTGGCGCTGTAGACCACGTTGGTGGTGGTGCTGCCGAACGCGGCGAGTTCGTTGACGATCTGTTCGAGGTGCGCCATCGACGTCGCGGCCACCTTCAGTACGTAACAGTCGTCTCCGGTGGTGCGCAGGCACTCCAGGATCTCGAACCGTCGCTCCAGGAGCCGGTGCAGCGGTTCGTGCCGGCTGCCGGGGTACTTCAGCCGGACCACGGCGAGTACGGCGAAGCCTGCCTTGGGCAGGTCGACCTCGGCGCGGTAGCCCCTGATCACACCGATCGCCTCCAGCCGCCGCACCCGTTCGCTGGTGGCCGACGCGCTCAGCTTGACCCGGCGGCTGAGCTCGGTGATGGGCACGCGGCCCTCGCCCTGCAACTCGGCCAGGATCAACCAATCGACAGCGTCAAGATTCTCGGCCATGGGGCCAATCTACCGGCGGATTCATGGGAAAGGCCGGCAAAGGCCGGGAACATGATGTTCACAATCTGAGCCCGCCGTGACTAGCGTGGGAGCCGTGCACATTGGCGTGAACGTACCGAACTTTGCCCCGGGCACAAACCCCGATGTGCTGCGGCAGTGGGCGCAGACGGTCGAGGGCCTCGGCTTCGACCTGCTGATGGTCTCCGATCACATCGCGGTTACCCCGGACGTGGCCGAACAGTATCCGGCGCCGTTCTATGAGCCGTTCACCACGCTGTCCTGGCTGGCCGGGGTGACCCACCGGGTCCGGCTGGGCACCACGGTCCTCATCGTTCCGTACCGGCACCCGCTGCTCACCGCCCGGATGGCGGCGAATCTCCACCGGCTCAGCGGGGGCCGGCTCGTCCTCGGCGTCGGGGTGGGCTGGGCCCGGCAGGAGTTCGAGGCGCTCGGCGTGCCGTTCCGGCGGCGCGGTGCGCTGACCGACGAGTACCTGCGCGCGATGCGCGACGCCTGGCGAAACACCGACGACTACGACACGGCGGCGATCCCGATCTGGGTGGGCGGCAACAGCGACGCCGGCATGCGTCGGGCAATCCTGCTCGGTGACGCCTGGCACCCGCTGCAGGTGACGCCCGGATGGCTGGCGGAGGCAGCCGGGCGGCTGAAGGCCACCGCCGACGAACTGGACCGCCCAGCGCCCGCGTTGATGCCGCGCATCAAACTCCGGCAGACCCGAGAAGCGGTCATCGCCCCGGACCGGCTCGCCGGTGTCGGCACCATCGATCAGATCATCGCCGACATCGACCAGATCCGTCTGCTCGGCGCGGAGGCGGTGGTGCTCGACCCGTTCAACGGTGACCTGGCCGAGATCCGCCAGCCCGAACGTGCCTGGCAGACCCTCGCGGCCGTGGCCGCGTACCACAAATCCCAGGAGGACCGATGACCCAGGACGACGAAACGTTTCTGCGCCGTGCCGTGGCACTCGCCAGCGAGGCCGGGGCATCCGGCGAGCGGCCCTTCGCCTCGTTGCTGGTCGGTGCGGACGGCACCGTCCTGATCGAGGACCACAACACCGTGGTCTCTGACTCGGACATCACCGCCCACCCGGAACTGAAGCTGGCCCGCTGGGCCGCCCGGGAACTCACCCCCGACGTGGCGGCCGCCACCACCATGTTCACCAGTTGCCAGCCCTGCCCGATGTGCGCGACCGCGATCGCCCGATCCGGCCTCGGGCGCGTGGTGTACGCCCTGTCCGCCGAACAGTTCGAGGAGGTCAAGCCGGCCACCCCGCCGCTGCCCGCCGTACGGTACGAGGGGCCGGCACTGTTCGACGAGGCGCGCCAGCCGATCGACAACTACTACTAGATAGCAGGCCCCGGAGGGTCGGGCCACCCGCAGGCCGCCGTCGACCGGGCTGAGTCTGGCAGAGTCCGCTACGACGCGTGACCTGTCGGCCGGGGTCGCGCACGGTCTGCCAGAAGCGGATGCCAACCGATCGTTCGGGAGCCTGCGATGCGAGCATCGTCGGGTGACCGATGAGCAGGCGCGGGTACTTGCGCACGGCGGAAACGTCGCGGTGACTTGGCTGAATGGCAGCGCCTTTCCAGGGATCCATGTCCAGGGCGACACCTTCGCTGAGCTGCATCGACTGCTTGCCGACGTGGCCAGCCGGCTGCGTCACACCGTGGGCGACAGCGAAGCATTGGACGATCTCGAGTACACGGTCGAGGAGATGACCAACATGCTGCGCTTCTACGAATCGGCACTCGCGGAGTGGGACGTCCGACGGCCGCACCACCGCCATGATGCGGGGTGAGGTTCGCCCACATCACTGCGCTACGCACCCGACTCAACGTGTCAATCGCCGGGACCGGTGTCGACCTCGGTCACGGCCACCCAGTCAGCAGCACGCGAACATGCAGCGCCGACGACGTCGGTCCTACCAGCCCAGCGGCGGCGCCCGCTCAGCCTGGCAGTTCGGCCAGTACGAGCCGGAGGGCGCCGGCCGCGTCGGTCTCGTCGTGGGCTCGCCCGTCGCGCGCCCGCACCACGTAGCGGTCGGGGGCCGATGCGGGGTCGACCATGGGGAGGTCCAGACTGAAGGGCCAATCCTGCTTCTTGCTGAAGCGGAGAGTCCAATGACTGGTGTACGGCCGCAACACGCGCAGCCGTGGCTCGTGGAACGCCAGAGCGAGAAAGGCCCGCAGTCGGATCCCCACCGGATCCCCGCAGTGGTTCTCGTACAACCACAGCCAGCTCGACTCACGGCGGTCGCCGCGTTCTCGTGCCTCGGCCATGGCAACCGAGCCCAGGAACGGCCACACCGCCGCGACCTGCCCCGGTCGGGCCCCGGACAGCCACCGCCACGTCACCTCGGCCGCCGCCGCCAGATCTGGGGCATGACCCTGCAAAAGGGTGGACCGGCCGACGCGGAGCGTGAGGTGAAACCTCCGCATCCACGGGCTCAGCAGCAGGTCCGCGCGCAACTCGCCGTTCTCTGCGGTCGCGGTGCGATAAGCGTTCTCGCTCTCCCGCGGGCCTGCCCGAAGCGGAATTGCCTTCCGGTCAAACTCGGCCTGTCACGCGAGATGCGCGTCGCCCACCGCAACCACCTCCGGATACCAACGCGCCGCCTCACCCCAACCGCCCGGTGCATCAGCCACCGCCCCATGATGGCGGCCCACCAATCCACGGGCCACCGCCGTCAGGGAGCCACCTGAGCGACGACGGCGGAAGGAATCCGGGGTCTAACGCTCGGCGTCGTCGGTGCGCGGCCGAGCGCCGGCGATGAACGTGTCGAGCGCCGGCCCGTGCAGCACGCCGCCGGGCAGCGGATCACGCAGCGCCCGCACCACCAGGCGCGCCACGGGCAGTCGGTGCAGGCGCGACGCCGCAGCGAGCACCACGTTGCCGTACCGCCGGCCGCGCAGCATCCGCCGGTCGGCGACGACGCACACGTCGGCGAAGACCGCCCGGAGGGTGGCCACCTGCACCCGGGTGACGACCAGGGGCGGCAGGTCCGTGACGTTGACCAGGTAGATGCCGTCCGGTCGCAGCACCCGGGCGACCTCGGCAGCGAACGCCACGGTGGTTACGTGCGGCGGCATCCGGGCCGCCCGATAGATGTCGGCGAGCACCAGGTCGTACGCGCCGGCAGGGGCCGCGGCGACCGCCTCCCGTGCGTCGGCGACATGGACCTCGACACCGGCCGGTCGGGGCGGCAGGTCGCGGGTCACCAGTTCGACCACAGCCGGATCCCGCTCGACGACCACCTGCGCCGAGCCGGGCCGGGTCGCGGCGACATAGCGCGGCAGCGTCAGTGCGCCGCCGCCGAGGTGCAGCACGTCCAGCGGATCACCGGCCGGCGCGGCGAGATCGGCCACGGCGGCCATCCGGCGGACGTACTCGAAGTGCAGGTACGTGGGATCGGCGAGATCCACGTACGACTGCTCGACGCCGCCGGCCAGGAGCGTACGCCCGGTGGGCCGCGCCGTGTCGACGACCAACTCGAGCCGGTCGTCGGATGCCTCCATGACCAGGCAGGTTAGTCCACCCCGCCCGTGGGACTTCCGGTTGTGTGGCTTCGGCATACGCGGGAGACGGCCGGCGGCGCTGCTGGGGCGCCGCCGGCTGGGTGTGCTGTCAGTTCTCGACGTCCACCGCCGGCGGGTTGTCGTTGGTGTGCTTCGATACCAGTACCAGGTTTTCAGAACTTGGGCTCGACCGGTGAGGCAAGCATGTCGGACCACTCGCGGAGTACGTGCTGGCAGCCGGCGGCTTGGACCACGACGTCACCAACGCCATGCCCATGATCAAGCCGTTCACTCGACGGCGCAGCGGCCCTGGCGTGCTCGCATCGCTCGCGAAGCCGCCGCAACCTGCGGAGGTACTGCCCGGCGTGGGACCGCTGCGCATCGTCCAGCGCCTGGGCGTTCGGGTCCGCGGCCGTTTCGTAGTAGGCGGCCTCCGCCGGCGCACGTGAAAGGACGTCACGAGGCGCGCGGTGAAGCGCGTGCATGCGCGCCGTGTTTCTTCGAGAAGCGATGCATCGGTATCAGCTGAAGCTGCGGCGGTAGGTGTGCGGGCTGACGCCGGTGGTGCGCTTGAAACGGTCGCGGAAGGCGGTGGGTGAGCCGAAGCCGACCTGGCTGGCGACGCGCTCGATGGAGTGGTGGGTGGTCTCCAGGAGGTGTTGGGCTAGGCGGATGCGGGCGCGGTGGAGCCACTGCAGCGGGGTGGTGCCGGTCTGTTCGCGGAAGCGGCGGATCAGGGTCCGGGTGCTGGTTCCGGCGCGGGCGGCGATGTCGGCGAGGGTGAGGTCGCGGCCCAGGTTGTCCTGCAGCCAGGTGAGCAGGGGTTCGAGGTCGGAGCCCTGGGGGGTGGGCGCGTGATCGTGGACGATGAACTGTGCTTGTCCTCCTTCGCGTTCGAGGGGCATGACGGACAGGCGGGCGGCGTCGGCGGCGACGGCTGAGCCGTAGTCGCGGCGGATCATGTGTAGGCACAGATCCAGGCCCGCGGCGGCGCCGGCCGAGGTGAGGAACTGGCCGTTGTCGACGTACAGGACATCCGGGTCGACCTTGATGTCCGGGTAGGTGGCGGCCAGGAGGTCGGCCGCGATCCAGTGGGTGGTGGCCCGCAGGCCGTCGAGCAGGCCGGTGGCGGCCAGGGGGAAGGTGCCTGAGCAGATGGAGGCGATCCGGGTGCCGTCCTTGGCCGCTGCTCGTAGCGCGTCGCGGACGTCGGGCGCGAGCGGGGCTGCGGGCGTGGCGGTACCGGGGACGATAATCGTGTCCGCGCCTCTGAGCCCTTCAAGGCTCCAAGGTGCGCGCAGGACGAAGGCTCCGGTGTCGATCTCCCGGTGCTCGGCGCACACGCGGATCTGGTAGCCGGGACGCCCGTCCGGGAGGCGGGTGCGGGTGAAGACCTCTATCGGGGTGGACAGGTCGAACGGGATCACCTGGTCCAGGGCGAGAACGGCGACGGTGTGCATGGCCAGAAGATAGCTCTCCGCCGGCTGGCAGACCCGGTCACAGCATCCGGAGAACTCTGTTTCTACCCAGTTCAGGGCCCTCTCGGCGATGGTGGCGCTATCCCGTTGGCATCTGGCATTAATGCCACTAGGAGGCGACGTGGCAGCTGGCTAGCGTCGGGGACGTCCCCGGCGCATGCCGGAGTTCCCCACTCCCGAAGGAACCATCCATGCACGCCCAGATTGTCCTGTTCGATGGTTTCGATCCACTCGATGTCATCGCCCCGTTCGAGGTGCTGTACGCCGGTGGCATCGCCTCCGGAGGCGCGGTGAGTGTGGAACTGGTCTCCGCTGAAGGGCCACGTGAGGTGGTCAGCGGCACTGGGGGCCTGGCTCTGCGCGCCACCGCTGCCCTCGACCCTCAGCGTGCGGGCGTGATCCTCGTTCCTGGCGCCTCGGGCCGCGTCGGCGAACCCGGCGAGATCCCAGACCAGGAGATGGGGACCGGGGAACGGCAGCAGGACGAATCCATTCCCGTGTTGCTGGGCCGCACCCTGACCACCGAGTTGCCCACGCTTTTGAAAGCGGCGATGGAAAGTCCGGAGGTGACCGTCAGCACGGTGTGCGGCGGCTCGCTCGTCCTGGCCATGGCTGGCTTGCTCGAGGGGCGTCACGCCACCACCCACCACCTGGGCTTGGACATGCTTGACGCCACTGGCGTCCACGCGGTGAACGCACGCGTCGTCGACGACGGCGACCTCGTCACCGGCGCCGGCGTCACCTCCGGACTCGACCTGGGCCTGTATCTGCTGGAGCGTGAGGTCGGCCCCAGGGTCGCCCACGCCGTCGAGGACCTGTTCGCCCATGAACGCCGCGGCACTGTCTGGCGCGATCAGGGCCCGGTGCCCACCGGCCTGTGACCGTACGCCCTCTGCCTCGCACCTCAGTTCACTTCACGTTAGGAAAACAGGCAACATGTCCGTCGAAGGCACCTGGGACCTGTCCATCTCCACCCCAATCGGCAAGATCAAGGCTGTGATCGAGCTGCGACGGCAGGCCGGTGTCCTGACCGGCACCGCTTTCGGGGCGGGAGAGGAAGTACCGCTCAGCGACGTTGTCCTCAACGGTGAGCGGCTTACGTGGAAGCAGGCCATCACCAAGCCCATGCGGCTGAATCTGGCCTTTGCCGTGGCGATCGACGGCGACACCCTGACCGGGACCTCCCAGGCCGGACGCCTCCCGGCCTCGAAGGTGACCGGCGAGCGCCGCATCGTTCGAGCAGCCACGGGGCACTGACCGTGACGAAACTCTTCCTCTCGCTGCATGTGCTGGCCGTCATTGTGGGCATCGGCCCGGTCACCGTCGCCGCGAGCATGTTCCCGAAAGCCGTACGCCGCGCCCACAGCGACCCCGGTGGCCGCGAGCCGCTCACGACCCTGCGGATGCTGCACCGCATCTGCCGTGTCTACGCGGCCGTCGGCATCGCGGTTCCCGTCTTCGGATTCGCCACGGCCAGCAGCCTCGGCGTCCTCGGCAGCGGATGGCTGATCGCCTCGATCCTCCTGACCACCGCAGCCGCCGCCATCCTGGCCCTGCTGATCCTGCCCGCCCAAGACGCTGCCCTTGCCGCGGCGCAGGCCCCCGGCTCCAGTTCCCGATCACCAGGCCGCCTCGCAGTGCTCACCGGCATCTTCAACCCGCTGTGGGCCACGGTCACCGTCCTGATGATCATCCGCCCCGGCTCCACCACCGGGGTTTGACCGTGCATCTGCGGCCGTTGCGCATCGCGGCACACGCCGAGCTCGTCTCGCTGATCATCATGCTGGCCAATCTCGCCACCGTTCACCTCAAACCCATCTCCTCGCTGATGGGCCCCACCCACGGCTGCGCCTACCTGTTCGTCGTGGTCGCAACCTGGCGCCTTCGGAAGGCCACGACCATCGCCAAGGCCGTTGCCGTTATTCCCGGCATCGGTGGCCTCCTCGCACTGCGACAACTCGCCCGCGCAACCCGCCAGGTCAGGGAAAGTGTGGACACGCCCGGAGTCGTCGGACCCTGACCTAGCTTGACTTGCGCCACCATGCCGGCGACCACATCCAGGAGCTGATCGTCGTTGACCCTGGCTCCGGGCTGGGTCGGTGCTGGGGCAACAGGCAGCCTTCAGACGGTGAATACTTCCGTTCATGACGCTGTCGCCGCCGAGGCCGGGCCTTGCTCTTCCGCCCCGGGCCAACCCAAGGGCTGCGCTCCTGGTGATGCTCGCCTGGTATTGCACGCTCGTCGTCTCGTTCGGCGTGTACGTGGGCTCGCTGTCCGCCCGCGTTCCGGCAGGTTGTGACGAGGGCTGTGATTCCGACCGGTCAAGGATGTTGCTATTCGGGCTCTACACGGCTACGCCAGCCCTCTTCCTTGCCCTGTTGATCAGCCTGTCGGTGCTCTGGCTCTTCAGCATCCGCAGCCGTAAGCGCTCGGCGGCGCTCATAGGCACACTGTCCGCCGTCCCCGCACTGATCGTTTCTGGTGTCATTGCTGCCGCCGTCCAGTCGCTGAACTGACGGCTCGGGCAGGTTATTGGTCAGGCACCGGAGCGGATCTCCTCGTCGAGCAGTCGCCAGACGTCCAGCCTCCCGGGACGGGGCCAAGGTGGAGCGCCCTACCAGCCGAGTCTCAATAGTTGGTGTCAAGGGTGGGGTTGTTGGGCTTGATCCGGCTGGCGGCTCGGGGCCATGAAACCGTGGGGCAGGTAGTTGCGTCGGTGGCGCAGCATCCGTTCTGTTTGCGGAGGCGGCGCCACTGTTCGTGTGCGGCGAAGACGCGGCTCAGGCCGTCGCGCTCGTCGCGTAGCTCGAGGAACTCGTCGAGGAGGTCGAACAGGGTCGCGACGGTACGGGCGTCGAGGGGGACTGTAAAAACAACGGCTCTGTCTCACATTCGGCTCTGTCTCACATTCGGTGGTGACCGAAGGTAGTCGATGTCGTTGAGATCATGTGTGCAAGATCGATGATCTTACGAAGATGGTGTTCTCCGGGCTGCTGCCGCTGGTGATCGATGACGTGGCGGACGAGGGCGACCGGATCCTGGTGCGGGCTCGGACTCCCGCAGGGCCGGTGGCGTGTCCGGGCTGCGCGGCGGTGACGGGCCGGGTGCACGGGTATCACCAGCGGACCCTCGCGGACGTGCCGATCGATGCCCGGCCGGTGGTGGTGCGGGTGCGGGTGCGTCGTCTGGTGTGTCCGACCCAGGGCTGTCGCCGAACGTTCCGGGAGCAACTTCCGGGGGTACTGCACCGCTACCAGCGCCGTACATGCCGGCTGATCTCGCAGGTCGGTGCGGTGGTGCGGCAGTTGGCCGGCCGTGCCGGGGCGCGGATGTTGTCGGCGCTGGCGGTGGTCGTGTCCCGGCACACCGCGCTGCGGGCGCTGCTGCGCCTGCCGTTGCCGCAGCGGCGGGTGCCTCGGGTACTTGGGGTGGACGATTTCGCGCTGCGGCGACGTCAGCGTTACGCCACCGTCCTGATCGACGCACTCACTCGTGAGCGCATCGACGTGTTGCCCGACCGCAAGGCCGCAACGCTGGAAGCATGGCTGCGGGAGCATCCCGGTGTCGAGGTGGTGTGTCGGGACTCCTCCGGCGCCTACGCCGAAGCGGTCCGCCGCGCCCTGCCCGCAGCGCTTCAGGTCGCGGACCGCTGGCATCTGTGGCACAACCTCGCCGAGGCCGTCCGCAAAGAGGTCACCGCGCACAGCACGTGCTGGGCCACCGCCGACCTGCCGCCGCAGGACGGCAAGCGGGCGGTGACCACCCGGCAGCGGTGGCAGCAGGTCCACGACCTGCTCGACAAGGGCGTCGGCCTGCTCGAATGCGCCCGCCGGCTCAACCTCGGCCTCAACACCGTCAAACGCTACGCCCGCATCAGCCAACCCGAACGCCTGGTCCGCGCACCCCACTACCGACCCACCCTCGTCGACCCATACCGCGACCACCTGCGCCGCCGCCGGGAACAAGACCCCGCCGTCGGCGCCACGCAACTCCTCGCCGAGATCAGGGAACTGGGCTACACCGGCAGCCTCAACCTGCTCTACCGCTACATCACCCAAGGCCGCGTCGAAGCCGACCGCCCAGCCCTATCGCCCCGACGCCTCACCCGCTACCTCCTAACCGCACCTGACCAGCTCAAAGAACATCAGCGGACGCTCGTCGACGCTCTGACCGCCGCCTGTCCACAGATGACCGCGTTGGCCGGCTTCATCGGCCCGTTCGCCGCGCTCCTCACGCCCGCAGCCGGCAACGACGACCGCCTCGACTCGTGGATCGCTGAGGTCAAGGCCACCGACCTGCCCCACCTGCACACCTTCATCCGCGGCCTCGGCCTGGACCGCGCCGCTGTCAACGCCGCCCTGACCCATCCGTTCCACAACGGCGGCACCGAAGGAATCAACACCAAAACCAAACTGATCAAACGACAAATGTACGGACGCGCGGGCTTCGCGCTCCTACGCCATCGAATCCTGCTCGGCTGACCAGCACCCTCCGTCACCACCGAATGTGAGACAGAGCCGTTAACTTGACAGACCCCCCCTTGATGAAGGGCCGAGGCTAACGACGCCGGCGGATAAACGGGAAGCTCCGGAGTTGCCGCAGTCGATTATTGGGCGAGGCTGTCACGCGCCGTCGACGAATGGGCGACACTAGCCTCCGCCGACGTTAGAGCGCCTGAACCCGGACAGGCAGTCCCCCGAGGGGAACCACGATAGGTCCCGGACCTATGTCAATAGGACTAAACCCTCCGAGCGATGTCCATTCATAGGCGCCATTGTTAATACCCGGCCGCGGGGGCCAGGGCAAAGGGCCACCCTGCATAATCTTTCCGTTCTTGATCCACTGGGCGGATAGATCATGCAACACCTTGTGCTTTCTTTCCCAGGGCATGAAGTGCCCAGTATTTGGGATACGGATCAACAGCTTTTTCTCGCCCTGAATAGCACGGTACAGCCACTTGACGTTGAATGGTGGTCCCGCATGCTCGGGCTCCTGACGAGTTATCTGGAGCATATCAAGGTCTCGCGGAGTGATAGCCAGCCCGTCGCGGTCCCCGTACACAATGGCCACTGGGATTTGTGAGCCGAGATATTGGTTTTTATGTACCTCGCGCCTGTTCCATCCCCACCGAACAGCAGTGCGGTTCCGCATCACACCCCCACCCCATTGCCGCCCTAGGTCGTCGTTTTGCATGATCGCACTCCACAAGGCCTCGTTGACGCCGCTCTCCCGCTGCGCGCCGTTCCTGACCTCGTTCTCCCACGGGGCCTCAAACTCCGATCTGGTCTGGATCGTCATCGGAAATCCGGCATAGTAGGGGCCTCCAGGAGGCGGATCACTGAACCCCCAGGGCGGGAAGACGGGTGCTAGCAGAAACAAGCTGCTCACCCCGAAGCCATACATGAAGTCGGGCGATCGCAGGTAGCGTCCCAGGCTGAACGCAGCTGCGGAATAGCCGACGAGAGCGATTTTCCTTGCACCATATCCAGAGATCCATTGGATTACGTTGTAAAGATCGCGCTGGTCGGTGCCCGTATTGCTATAGACATACGGCCACGGGTAGTTTCCGCTGCACTCGCGCGCCGGGTCGCTGAGCGGGGGAATCAGCTTCGCCTGGTCCGCTTTCAGCGCATTGCATGGTTTGTCCATATACTGCCGGTCAGAGCGCCCGACTCCCCACTGATCCATAATGAAGACACGTAGCCCCTCCTGCGCCAAACTTTCGGCCCAGCTATAGCCGCGCCATCGCCCTGTTGGGTCATCGCCGCCAAAATCGAATACGGGTAGACCTGAGACGGTTAAGCCATGCAGCATGAGGACGCGCGGTATGTCCTCTGGGAGATCTGCGTCCCTTACCTCCATTAGGTGTATGCGGTCGGCCCAGGATAGGCGGTGTACTTTCCGGACGATGTTCATGAGAAATCGCTCCTAAAGGCACTCGGTCATGTAGCCGGACGAGTCGGTTCGAGCGCCTACCCTCTGCCAGGGTGCGCGAAACGTCGGACCGGGTGCCCAACTGCTGGCCACCACCGCGGCCTGCTCGGTATCCAGGGCCGCGACCTAGCCGCCGATGATTCGGTGGTCAAACAGGCGGGCTGGCGTGACGGCGACGGCCCATAGGTTCCCAGCACCAGGAGTGGCAGCAGCGAGGGTCCACCAGCGCCCATAGTTGCTCGTTCACCGCAATCGGAGCACCCCGAGCGGGTAGGACCACGTTCCCAGAAGAGTCGAATTATCTCGGCTCAACGAAGTTGAAGGGGGTCGGCTGACGTTGCAGGCCTGTCCAGCGTGGACCCTGGTGTGAGGGTGCCCGTGGCCTCTGGTTGATCATCT
>NZ_JBFBAO010000226.1:0-11731 GCF_040682255.1 Micromonospora sp. NPDC051296
GTCTGCGGCGGAACCTCGTTGTGATGCGCCTCGATGGCGTGCATGTTGACGTTGTTCACCGACACCGCGTTGACGCCGCACGCGGCCACAGGTTGCGATCCTCGCCCGGCGCGGTGGCCGGGCGCAGCACGGTCAGCCGCCGATGATCAGCGCGGCGACGAACAGGTTGCGATCCTCGCCCGGCGCGGTGGCCGGGCGCAGCCTGACCGCCGACGGGTTCACGCTGGAAACCACCGAGTTGCGATCCTCGCCCGGCGCGGTGGCCGGGCGCAGCCTCCACATCGGCGTGCTCGGTCGCCCGAATGTCAATGTTGCGATCCTCGCCCGGCGCGGTGGCCGGGCGCAGCATCGGGTCGGTGACCTCAAGGAGCGGATCACCTACTTGGTTGCGATCCTCGCCCGGCGCGGTGGCCCGGCGCAGCCCGTCCCGCTTCGCCTGCTTCTCCCCCTCCAAGTCCTTGTTGCGATCCTCGCCCGGCGCGGTGGCCGGGCGCAGCCTGGCCATCTGGCAGGGCTACCAGCCCGCATCGGCCATGTTGCGATCCTCGCCCGGCGCGGTGGCCGGGCGCAGCTTGCAACACCAGACGCTGCACGCCACCGGACAGCAGCTGTTGCGATCCTCGCCCGGCGCGGTGGCCGGGCGCAGCCGGCGGTTGCGTCGCCTGGCCGGGGGCCGCACTGCTAGTTGCGATCCTCGCCCGGCGCGGTGGCCGGGCGCAGCTACAAGCCCCTCCCCCACGTCGTCCTGCGGGGGGAGCCAGTTGCGATCCTCGCCCGGCGCGGTGGCCGGGCGCAGCCTCCGGTTCGACCACGATCTCCCCGCGCGAGCAGCGGTTGCGATCCTCGCCCGGCGCGGTGGCCGGGCGCAGCCTCCAGGCCGAGAGCGTTAAACGCCCCTTCGAGGTACGAGTTGCGATCCTCGCCCGGCGCGGTGGCCGGGCGCAGCGCGACCTGCTGCGGTTCGTCGGTGCCACCGAGGGTGAGTTGCGATCCTCGCCCGGCGCGGTGGCCGGGCGCAGCTCGACGACGTCGCCGCGGTTGTTCCACTCCACGTTGAGGTTGCGATCCTCGCCCGGCGCGGTGGCCGGGCGCAGCCGCCCAGCTTGGCCTGACCGAAGGCACCGTCAACCGGGCCGTTGCGATCCTCGCCCGGCGCGGTGGCCGGGCGCAGCGAACAGCCCACAACGGCCTTGCCTAACCATCGAGAGGTTGCGATCCTCGCCCGGCGCGGTGGCCGGGCGCAGCTCGGGTCGGTGGCGGTGACCATCTCCGGGGTCATCCCGGTTGCGATCCTCGCCCGGCGCGGTGGCCGGGCGCAGCGGTTCACGAGCAGCCAATATAGCCGACTGACGATGTATATTCGGCTCGCTCACAGTCCGTTTTGTTCATCTAGTCCGCATTTCTGGGTTCGGAACGTCCTGGGGTTGTCGTGTTCGCTTGGGGTTCCTAGATCACCAGCGCTCCTCGTGGGTCGATCGGCCGTGGTTTGCCGAGGTGTTCGACGTCGTCGAGTGCGTTGGCTGGTAGTCGGTAGATCCGGATGGTGTCCTGGGTTGGGTCTATGACCTCTTGGAGCGCGGCGACGAAGCGGACCTTGTCGGTCTCGCGGCAGACCACCTCGAACACTGACTTTTGTACGCGGTGGCCGTACGCCTCACAGATCTTTGCGACTTTGCGGAGTCGGCGTTGCCCCTGTGGGGTGACGGTTTCGACGTCGTAGGTGACGAGTAGGTCCATGGCTTAGTTGACCGTCCATGGCTGGTAGGCGGTGAGGTCTCCGCGGAGGTGACGTGCGAGCAGCCGGGCCTGCACGGGTGGCAGGAGCGCGGCGGGCACCTGCCGGCCGAGTTGCGCGTGTTGCCAGTCGCGCTGCCGGCTTTGCTGCCAGGCGGCCAGCACGGTTTTGCGTCCGCTGTCGGTCAGCCGATACGCCCTGTTCGGTAGTTCCTCGAAGTCGGTGGGGGTGAGTTCGCGCCGGTTGAGCATGGTGAGCGCGAGTCGGTCGGCCAGGAGTGGGCGGAACTCCTCCATCAGGTCGAGGGCGAGGGCGGGTTTGCCGGGTCGGACGGCGTGCAGGTAGCCGATGTACGGGTCGAGTCCGACTTGTTCGAGTGCGCCCTGTACGGCGACGCGCAGCATGCCGTAGAGGAAGGAGAGCAGGCAGTTCAGCGGGTCGGTGGGTGGCCGTTTGTTGCGCCCGGAGGTTTTCCAGTCCTTGCTGGCGCCGAGGAGGTAGGGCATGGCGGCGAAGTAGTCGCGTGCGGCGATGCCTTCGACGCCGAGCACTTCGTTGGTGCTGGCCGCGGTGGCGAGCAGTTCAAGCCGTCCGGCGAGTAGTTCGGCGCTGGCCCGTAATGCGGTTTGCCGGTGTCCGCTGGTGTCCCGTGCGGTGCGGAGGAGCACTTGTCGGGCGTTGTGTATCTTGCCGGCGACGATGGCGACTGCGATGGGCAGTTGCCGGTCCGGGGAGTCGGCGGCTCGGTGTTGGGCTTGGCGCAGCAGCGGGTTGCCGTGGGTGGGGCCGATCAGGCCGGCCCGGAACCGTCCGCTGCCGGTGAGCCAGCTGACCGAGCGGCCGTCGTCAGCGCACCTCAGCAGCAGGTCGTCGCTGGGTGTCACGCCGGCGAACAGGACGAGGTGGTCGAGGCGGACGAGTGGCAGGAGCCGTCGTCCGGGTTGGTCGGGGTGGTAGATCCGGACGGTGTCGCCGTCGAGGTGCAGGCTGGTGCCGGGGGTTTGCACGTAGAGGGTGTTGAGCAGTTCAGTCACGCCACTGTCCCAATGGTCGTGGGGTCAACAGGTTGGGTGTGGACTGGCGGCGGCCGTCGGTCAGCTCGGGCAGGCAGTCCTCGCGCAGCGAGCATCGTCGGCAGCGGGCGTCGTTGCGTGCCGTTGGCAACGCCGGGGTGTCCAGGATCCGGCGTACGGCCAGGGTCGCGGCCACGACCCGGTCGAGCAGGTCGGCGTCGATGGGTACAGGGTGTCGGCGTCGTTCGGCGACGGAGTAGATGTAGCCGGTGGGTACGGTGAATCCGGCTTCGAGGAGGCAGAGTGCCTGGCCGCCGAGTTGCAGTTCGGCGGGCCCGCCGGGCTTGTAGCGTCCGACCTTGTATTCGACCGGTGTGGCCGTGCCGTTTTCGAATTCGACGATGTCGCAGATGCCGCGTAGGCCGTGGGTGTGGCTCCACACCGGTAGTGATCGGATCACGGTGAGGCCGCGGCGGCGGTGGATGCCGGGTAGGTCGACGGTGGTGTGGCTGAGGTCGCCGCGTACCGTCTCGACGTTTTCCGACCAGACGCCCTCGACGTGGATCAGGGCGGTCTGTCGGTGGCAGTAGGCGTAGTGCTCAAGTGCGGACAGCGGCACCTCCCGAAGGTCGGTGCCGCTGTCCGCCGGGTGGTCGTCGGTCACGGCCAGAGGTCGACCAGCTTGGTCAGCTCGACGCCGTCCGGCAGTCCCGTTTCGTCGATGGTGCGGGTGTAGTCGGTGTGGGCGCGCGGCGCCTTGTCACGGTTGTCTCGGTCGAGCGTGATGCGTTGGGTGAGGGCGGCGGCGGGGGCGACCCCGAGCGCGTCGGGGTGGCTGAACACGTAGAGGCCGCACAGCTTCATCTCGCCTCGGGTGGCGGCGCGGTCGTGGTCGAACATGACCGTGGTGGCCTGCCACAGTGCGGCCAGGTCGTCGCTGGTCACGCCGGTGTTGGTGGCGCGGGGGGCGGAGTAGAACGCGTGCGCCCGGTACAGGCCGTACGGGACGGTCCATTTGGAGCCGATCTCCGTACGCTCTCCCTTGTCGATGTCTTCCTGCCGGGTCTGGGTGACTCGGGTGATGGTGTGGTCGGTGGGCAGGATCGGATCGATGCTGCGGGCGAAGGTGAGCTGCAGCGGTCCGCGGACCTGGCCGGCGCCGCCGCCCTTGCCGGTGGACAGGACGCCGCCGAACATCCGGATGTCGAAGTAGTGCTCGCACATCCACCGCTGTGCCTCGTCGGCCTTGCCCGGGTTGGCCTTCAAGGCCGCCTCGATCCGGGTGTTCAGGGCGTGGCCGGCTTCGACGAAGATGCCGTAGCGCGGGTCGTCGCCGCGCAGCAGCGACACCGTGTCGCGGATCTTGCGCTTGATCGCCACGTCGGTGACCAGGCCCTGTCCGCTCTCGTCGTCGGTACGCGGCTGGTTACCGGCGTCCGGGTCGCCGTTCGGATTGCCGTCGCTGACGTCGAACAGCAGAACGGCGTCGTGGCGGCGGGTCGGGTCGAGGTGCGCGGCGGTCATGCGTCGTCTCCTTCGTCGGTCTTCGGTGCCACGTCGTCGGGCTGCGGGGGCAGGTCGGATTCCTTCTTGCTCGCGGCGGCCGCGATTCGTTCGGCCCGCATCTCGGCCCGCTGCTGGTGGTAGCCGAGGATGAACTGGGCCTTGTCGGTCAGCATTCCGCCGTTGGGAATCGCGTCGAGCTGGACGAACAGGTCGTCGAGTCGACGTTCGTACGCGCTAGACCAGTTCGGCCGGCCTAGGGGCCCACGCAGTCGTCTGAGCCACGCCTGCACTGTGGGACGGCCAGAGACGATGACGGTCTGGGGATTGCCGATGGCTCGGCCGAAGTGGCGCTCGGCGAAGGTGGTGTTCAGCTCCTGCTTAGCGGCCCGGAACACGGTCCGTTGCAGGTCGTCCATGACGGCGAAGATGCGGCCGGATACGTAGGCCGGCTGCTTGTGCTCCAGGTTCAAGGTTGGCGTCAGCCTCTCTCGTTCATGCTCGGGCAGGCTCGGATGGCGGCGCAGGATGAGCCGGATCAGTGCGGCGCGGGCCGCGTCGAGCCGGCCGTCGATACGGATCCGGTTGATGACGTGATTGAGCAGTTTTGGTGGCAACGGCCGCTTGAGCAGCGCGGCGCCGAGTAGCCGGTGGAACAGATCGGGCGGACGGTGCTCACCGGATGCGCCGAACTTGGTCCAGGTCCCGGGGCCTCCGTTGCGTCCGGCCTCGAACCGTCCGGCCGCCCGCGCGAGCTGGGAGACCTTGACCTCCCCCACCTCACCGGTCCAGGCGTCGACGACCTGGTGGTCGTCGAACCAGGCCCGGATGTTGTCCTTCACTTGGCCGATCGGCTGCTCGACCCAGTCCCGCACGACCACCCGGGCGACGTTGCCGCCCACAGTCACCGAGCAGTACCGGGACAGGTCGCCAACCGTCGCTTCCGTGCCGCTCGCGGGGCCCGCGACCAAGCCGTGGATCTGGGTAGGGTCCAACTGCTCGACAGTGGCCCACGGGTCGAAAGTCGACCCGCCCAGCACCCACCAGGCGAGCCGGGCGTTCTGCCCGGACAGGGCGGTGCTGTGCAGCGGATCAGAGAGCAGGCCGGTCAGCGCTGTCATGAACTTGAGGCCACAGTCGGAGCAGATCGGAGTGTTGGTCAGGAACTTTTGCAGCTCGTAGCCGTGCACGGCCTCGTTCATGCTGACCAGCGACGCGCTCTGGGTGGCGCCAGGTACCCAGCGCCGAGGAATCTGCTGCGGCACGGTCCTGAGCAGCGGCTGCACCTGCCCGCAGACCAGACACAGGCCAGAGCGCCCCGAACCCTTGCGGTCACCGGCAACTGCGGCCCAGAAGCGCCGCGCCGACAGGGCATCGGCGGCGTAGACCCCGTCGACCGAGAAGCCGATCAGGTCGCCTCTGCTCCACTCGGCCGGCGGTTGGAGCCTGCCGGCATGCCCGTCCCGGTAGAAGGCGACGATGGCCGGTCCCGGGCCGTCAGGCTCGACGACGGCCCATTCGGCGATCAGGGCGCGGAAAGCATCGTGCTGCTTCGCGACCCGCTCCGGCTTCACTCCTTCCGACAGCCAGCCGAAGACGTACTCGCCGTTGTCGACCGCGAGTGCGGGCGAGATCCCGACGGTGCGGGTCACTGCCGGCACCAGCCGCGCCGTACCGAACCTGCGGTGGGGGTCGTCCTTGTCCGCCGTGCTGACAAGATCACCCTGGGGTACGCCGGTCCCGTCGATCTCCAGGCTCCAACGCACCGGTTTGCGGGCGTAGAACGCAGGGATAATGTCATCGCTGGTGTCGGCGTACTCCACCAGCCGTTGCAGCAGCACTAGACCACCTGGCCTTCCACCGGAAGCGCCAGCTCGATCCCCCGCTCGGGCACGGAGAGAACGCCGGCCACGACCCGGGCGCCGAACCACTCCATCCGCGGCTGACCAGGCTTCCCGTCACGGTGGATGGAGTGCAGCATGATGCCGATCTCCTCGTTAACGTCCGCCCGTGGGGTGTCATCCGGCCAGCCGAACTCGGCGCTGAACTCGCGCGTGCCGAGGTACGGCCGCTGGAAACAGGCCCCCTTACGGACCCGACGACGAAGCTGGTCCCGATACGCCGCGACCCGCTTGTCCGCATGTCCCGCCAACTCGATGTGGGCGTGGATCCGGTACCCCACATCACGCAGGCATACCGCGTTGCGCTGATCCCGGTGCGCGGCGGTATCCACCCGACGGGTGCCCTTGATCGCCTCCGCCAACGGCGCCACGTCGGACGTCTCGTTGCGCCGGACCGTGAACTGCTTCACCGGCCTGAGCACCTCGATCGCGACAACCTGATACCGCATCTCCGGCTTCCAGAAGATCGACTCAAGAACCCCCACCGCAGCCGACGGCGTCATCACCGGGTAACTGACCCGCTCCACCTTCAACTCCGGCCGCGAAAACAACGCCGCCTCACCACTGACCTGCACCACAACCGGAAGATCACCCTCCGCGCTCCGCCGCAGAGCCAGCCCGTTAACCACATCCGTCGTCACTGCACAGTCCCCTCCAAGATGAAAGCTGTTCGGACATGCAATCGAGAACGCTGAACCATTCGCTCGGCCGACCCATCGCACAACAGGCGTGAGGATCCACGACCGGTACGACAAAAACAGTCGATAGATCAACTAAATGACACTCCCGCCGAGCCCACCACCAAACGGCTTGAACTGCACGACGCTCAGTCCAAGCCAGAAAGGGCGAACATCCTCGATCAATAGCCGACGTTGCGAGTCTCAGCACCACGAGGCACTGCAGGCCGCCGGGTTCCACCCTCGGCGCCGCGTCAGCGTAACCAGCTTCGTCGGCTATTGGTCTTCGACACGCCGCACATACTTGAGCGCAGCTGGGCTTGGCAGGTGTATGTCTGATCCGAGCTAGGCGGAACTCGTCTTCTTGCCCAGATGAGTCTCACCGCCAACAGAAACGATCTTTCCCACCATCGCTAAGGTAGAAGGCAACCACATGGCTGGAAGTCAACGGCGCAACCCCGGGTCACTCAAGCGAGACCCGGAGACACAGGGCTCCGCTCCCCTGCCTCTGCGCTGGGCAGTCATCATCGGGATTAGCGCGGCAGTCGGCATCATGGTCGGCACCGCCGAGAATCTTCCCGTGGGTGTGCTCGCCAGCTTGATCTCGGCTGGCGGGCTAAACAAGATCATAAAGTGAGCGGGGCTGCCACACGGCGGCAATTCGCATCGGTGTTCACCTGGCAAGCTTCGACCCGCCGTCAGAGAAGGAACTGCTCTAGATTCGGGTCGAGGTTGATGCCGGTGGCCTCGTCGTACTCGCCGACCCACTCGACAAGCACGCCCCGTCGCACCTCGTTGCCGAAGATCGGTCGCAGCAGTGCCATCACGCCACGCTGGCGTAGCGCGCTGGGATGGAGGTTCGTCGTGTAAGCCTGTAGCCGCCGTAGCTTCGTCAGGTCCGGAACCGGCGCTTGGCGCAACTCCTCAACGATCTGCTCCAGCTCACGCCGCAATTCAGGGGTCTCGGCCGCCTGCGGCGTCACCACGCTGATCCCGTCATCGTCGATCATCCGGAACGCCAGCTTCCGATCCCGCCGGCTGGTGCCCGCGTCCATCGGCCCATCGGTCACGGTCTCGAACTCCCACCGCCGCCGAGCCTGCTGGATTCGCTGCCCGACGTGCCGGCTGTCAGCGAGATTGAGCAGGTCGTACACGTTGCGGTAGTAGCGTTCGAGGGCCGTCAGGTCGTCCGGGTCGGCCTTGTCTGGTCCGAACTGGCGCCCGGTGCAGCCGACCAGAGTCTTGTACGTGGGCGGTTGCCCGCCGTCTTCCGGCGCGAACACAACGACCCGCCCACCGTCGGGCATCCGTCCCTCGCGGTTGGCTCGCCCGGCTGCCTGCAAGAGCGAGTCCGCCGGCGCCATCGCACGGAACACCACCGGGAAATCGACGTCCACCCCTGCCTCGATCAGTTGTGTGGCCACGAGCAGGACGGGTTCGCCCCGGGCGAGGCGTGCCCGCACCTTCTCCAGTACCCGCCGCCGATGTTCCGGGCACATCCGCGTCGACAGGTGCCAAGCGGCAGCCTCCGGCTCGGCATCACGCCAGCGGTCGAACACCGTCTTCGCGTCCGCGGTCGCGTTGACCACGACCAGCGCCGCCGGCTCCGAGGCTGCCTGGTCGGCGATGCCGGCAAGCGTCGGCTTCGGATCGAGCTGCCACTCGTAGCGCACTCTTCGCAGATCACTGACCAACTGCGGAGTGTCGTGGATCAAGTCCGTGTAGGGCAGGCCCTTGAACTCGTCCAAAGCCCAAAAACTCGGCTGCGTCGCCGAGGACAGCAGCACGGTCGAGCCGAAGTGCCGTACAAGCAACCGCAGTCCATCAAGGATGGGCGCCAGCATGGCATGCGGCAGCGCCTGCACCTCGTCCAGCACGATGACCGAGTTGGCCAGCCGGTGCACCCGACGCATCGCCGACGGCTTACGTGCGTACAGCGACTCGAAGAGCCGGACGAAGGTGGTGACGACGAACGGCGCGTCCCAATTCTCGACAGCCAACCGCGCCCACCGGCCGACCTCCGGGTTATCAAAGTCGGCCTGGCTGTGATGTTCGAGGACGACCGGCTCGCCGCCGTCCTCGCCGAGCAGCCGACGGTAGACGGCGGCGTTCTGCTCCGTGATGGTGAGGAACGGAACTGCCACGATCACCCGACGCAGGCCATGCTTCTCCGCGTGCCGCAGCGCGAACCCGCCGCTCGCGAGGGTCTTTCCCGCTCCGGTCGGCGCGCCGAGGCGAAACATTCCACGATCCCGTTCAGCCGCCGCGAGGCAGTCCGCGTACACCCGCTCCCGCAGATCGCCGATCGCAGTGCCGCCGCGCCCCGTCAGTTCCTCACACCGCCGCTGCTCGAACAGCTTGTACAGGTGACCGAAGTCGGCGTCCGGACGCACCCGTGGGCCGGTCAGTCCCTGAAAATGCGCGCTGGTGTCCAGGCTGTCCGCGTCGACCAGCGCGCTGTAGCACAGACGCAGCGCCAGTTCTCCCACCAACGGATCCGCCTGCCAAGCCGCCGGCACCAGATGATCGAACCGATCCGGCAAATCCGGTAGCAACCCTGGCAGCTCGCGCTCGGCGGACACCATGTTGCCCGGCGCGTCAGCGAGCTTCCGCCGGAACGTCTCACGCAGGTTGGGCGTATCGATAAGCCCACCGTGATGTCCGAAGATCGCACCGGCGAACCCGCCAAGTCCACGCTTATAGGCTATCCGGGTGCCAAGTGACTTATGGTCGATGCCGACTCGACTACCGGTGGCCGCGACCGAGGCAAGCTTGTCCTGCCAGGCGCAGGCCGCCTTGCCCACATCGTGCAACGCGCCCAGCCAGTACGCCACCTCACCCCCACCGAACGGAGTGGAAAACCGTCGCGCCAGGTTCGCTGTGCCACGAAGATGATCAGCAAGAGAATGCCACCGGCCGTCGGCAGCAAGACTGTGCGCCCAGAGAGTATTCAAGGCCGACATGAACGTCCCCTCCCGACGTCGTTTTCGCCTTCCCAACGAAGAGCATCAAGTATTGGACACCAGCGAACCCCGGATCCGGTCCATCGCCACATGAGACCCTGCCCCGCCGTGGGCCTTCCACAGCCCCACAACGGAAGCCGCCTGGCACCAGGCTCACGGCCTCCTGCCACCGCCCGCGACCCCACAGCCAGCCGCCGTCGCATCCGTCGGTTTACAACGCCCACTCGGCTATGGCTGCGTACAGCGGCAGCAGGTGCGCCAGGTTAGCGACACCGCCCGCGATGCGACCTCCGCCGCGACGCCGATGGCCAGGCGCAGCCATCGGCCGACGGTGCTGTTACCCGGTCCCCTTATGTTGCGATCCTCGCCCGGCGCGATGGCCGGGCGCAGCGCGCACGCCAATGCGCATCCATGCGTAAGCGTTCACGCGTTGCGATCCTCGCCCGGCACGATGGCCGGGCGCAGCCGGGGTACGTTTCGCGCGTTATCGCGGCCTATCTGGCGTTGCGATCCTCGCCCGGCGCGATGGCCGGGCGCAGCGATCACCACCGACTGCACGGGGCCGGGTAGTGCCTGGTTGCGATCCTCGCCCGGCGCGATGGCCGGGCCTGAGTTGGGTCAAGTTAGTGCGCAGGGTGCTGCTGGTTGATTCGGTCGAGGGCTTGGTGGAGGTCGTCGGGTAGGGGGTCGGCGGCGGTGATGGTGTGGCCGCTGGCTTGGATTTCGATGGTGCGGTAGCGGCGGGCGGTGCGGACGAACTTTTTGATTGACCAGCCGGTGGTGTCTTCGAGCCAGCGGCTGACGGCCAGGGCGGCGAACACGATGGTCAGGTGAGCGTCGATGGAGTCGCGCTGATGGTGGTAGATCGGCCGGGCTTGCAGGTCGTGCTTTGACATCCGGAACGATTTCTCGATCTGGAAGAGCCGGTGGTAGGCGTCGATCACGAACTCGGCGGTGATGGGGGTGCCGTCCGGGCAGGCGGCGAGGTTGGTGACGTAGCCCTTCAGCCCGGCCAAGGCCCGCGCTTTGGCTTCCAGGGTCCGGTTGACCTTCCGAGTGCCGCCGGCCAGCTGGACGAATCGGTTGCGCTTGACCGCGGTTTTGCCCGCGACGGCTTTCTCGGCCTTGGCGACCTGCTCATCGATACCGCGCAAGGTCCGCCGGGCTCGCTCGGACTTATACTGGTAGTAGATGACCTGGTCCCGCCGCTTGTCGGCCGGCCCTCGCCCTGTGTGTTGGTGGCTCCGTACGTGCGCACGGTGAAGACGGCGTCGGGCGCGACCGCGGTGCAGATCGTCTACTCCTCACGGCGCGGGGCGCGCGACATTGAGCACATCGGATCGGCGCACGACGACGCTGAGTTGGCGGTGCTGAGGGCGGCCGGTCAGCAGCGGATGGCTGCCGGACAACCCTACGGCCCCGGATTAGTGCGCAAATTTCTCCACCGCAACCGCTAAAACCACAGGTCAACGTCTCGCCACCCCGATCACCGACCAGACGTGACCCAAGTCAGGTCGTACTCACCGACGACGAGTACACCGGCCCCGCCGGTTGCGATCCTCGCCCGGCGCGATGGCCGGGCGCAGCCTCGGCGCGATCCTGGTCAACCTCGGCACGATCTTCTCGTTGCGATCCTCGCCCGGCGCGATGGCCGGGCGCAGCGTCGCCATCCGCTGCGGGTCCTCCTGGACCGAGTCGGCGTTGCGATCCTCGCCCGGCGCGATGGCCGGGCGCAGCCCCCTGCTTCGCCTGAGACTGCTTCCGCGCGATCAACTGGTTGCGATCCTCGCCCGGCGCGATGGCCGGGCGCAGCCTCTGCTGGGTGTTGGGGATGTATCCCCTGGCTACGTTCGTTGCTTGGGTGCTCATCATCGACTGGCTCAGCCTGCCGTGGGACGCGCCGCGAGCTGCTGCGGCTGCGGTGGCCGTCACCGACGCC
>NZ_JBFBAO010000227.1:0-11511 GCF_040682255.1 Micromonospora sp. NPDC051296
CCTCCACGGCTTCCTTGGCAGTGGAGGTCCTGGTCAGGGTCTCGATCAGGTCGGCGGCGGCGCGAGCCGTCGCGTAGCGCCCCGAGTCCCGGTCGTGCCGCTGGACCAGGATCCGGAGGTCACCGCCGACGTGCCGGGGCTGATGCTGCCCGACGGCGCCCGGGTCACCAGTGTGATCGAGCAGGGTGTGCTGACCAGTGTGGAGGCCACCGTCCGGATGTCCCCGTTGGACGTACGCGCCCACTACGAGCAGCGTACGGACATCGACCTGCTGCGGGTCGAGGACGAGATCTTCGAGACCGAGGTGCTGGCCCGGGCGCAGGACCGGCGGATGTACCTGCGGGCCGGGGCGCTGTGCGCTGACGCCACCACCCTGACCGTCATGGTCGGTCCGGACTCCGACGAGGCCGGGCTGCCCGAGTTCCGTTCGGGCTGACCTCGACATCTGTCCTAACCGGGCGGTGTGTTTCCCGACAGCTGCCCGGTGACGTTCGCCGATGCGGTGTCTAGCGTGCGCACACAGGACCGTCCGCGTCCGGACAGGAGACACCCCCATGAAACTCATGCTCGCCCGACGTCGTCGCGGGCTGACGGCGACAGCGCTGCTGGCGCTGGTCGCCACGGCCGCGTTGACGGCGTCGTCCATTGCAGCACCGGCGGTACCGTCGCTGGCCACCAGCTTCCCCACCGGTCCCATGGAAGTACCCGACGAATGGATGACCGCCCAGCGGATGAGTGACGGCAGCACCGACCTGTCCGCCGCCAAATACGCCAGCGCCCGCGGCGAGGCCAACCAGCTCGCCGCCCGAACCCTCAACGTCTACCGGCCGCTCGCCGAGCGATCCTGGTCCTTCTTCGGCCCCGCCAACATCGGCGGCCGGGTGGTCGACATCGCGGTGGACCCGCAGGTGAACGACCAGGTGTTCATCGCCGCCGCCTCCGGCGGCGTGTGGAAGTCCAGCGACGCCGGGGCCACCTTCACCCCGGCGTGGCCGGACGGCTGGGGTCAGGCCATCGGCGCGGTCGCCATGACCAGCGACGGCCTCCTGTTCGCCGGCACCGGCGAGGCGCAGCCCGGCGGTGGCTCCATCACCTTCGGCGGCGACGGCGTCTACCGCTCCGCCGACCGGGGCGCCACCTGGGAGCGGGTCGGCCTGGCCGACAGCCACGCCATCGCCCGCTTCGCGATCGACCCGAGCAACGAGTCCCGGATCTTCGCGGCGGCCGCCGGAAACCTGTTCGTGCCCGGCGGCGAACGCGGCGTCTACCTCAGCGAGGACGGCGGTGACAACTGGCGGCAGGTCCTCGCCCCGCCGAACGACACCACCGGCGCCACCGAGGTCGTCATCGACCCGAGCAACCCCGCCCGAATGTACGCCGCGATGTGGGACCACCGGCGTGAGCCGCACCAGCGCACCTACGGTGGCCCCGGTTCCAGCCTCTGGCGTTCCGACGACAGCGGCGAGAACTGGCAGCGGATGACCACCGGCCTGCCCACCGACGCCGACCAGGGTCGCTGGGGTCTCGCGCTCGCACCGAGCAACCCGCAGCGCCTCTACGCCTACGTGGGCACCGCCATCGGCCCGTTCCGGGCCTTCTACCGCTCCGACGACGGCGGCGACACCTGGACGCAGACCCCGGTCAGCTCCGGTCAGGCCTCGCAGTCGACGTTCAGCTGGTGGTTCGGCAAGCTCTTCGTCGACCCGGGCAACGAGAACCACGTTTTCCTCATGGGCGTCAACCTGATGCGCTCCACCAACGGCGCGCAGAGCTTCTCGTCCGTCGGCGGGGTGCACGCCGACCAGCACGCCATGCGCTGGGACCCGAAGGTCCCGGGCCGGGTCTACCTCGGCAACGACGGCGGCTTCTACCGGTCGCAGAACAACGGCGCCAGCGGTTGGGTCAAGGCCACCGACGAGCGGTACACGCAGTTCTACACGGTCGACGTGGCGCAGACGAACCCGAGCCTGAAGGTCGGCGGCACCCAGGACAACGGCTGCAACCGCGGCTACAACGGCGTCCTCGGCCCCTGGAACGCCATCGGCTGCGGTGACGGTCTGCAGACCCTGATCCACCCGGAGAACCCGAACATCGTCTTCGGGTGCAGCCAGTACGGCGCCTGCTACCGGTCGGAGACCGCCGGCGGCACGCCCCGCCAGAACATCGGCACCGGCCAGACCACGTCGCAGCGACGCAACTGGCTGACCCCGCTGCAGTTCGACCCGAGCGACCCGAACGTCATGTACTACGCCGGCAACATCGTGAACCGGTCGACGGACAACGGTCGTACCTGGACCGCGATCAGCCCCGACCTCACCGGCGGCGGGCCGAACGACCCGTCCGGCTACCCGTGGGGCACGATCACCACGATCGCCGCTGCGCCCACCGACGGCAACACGCTGTACGTCGGCACCGACGACGGCAGGTTGTGGTGGACCAACGACCTCGGTGCGAACTGGCACCAGGTCGACCCGGCGCAGCTGCCCGGCACCTGGGTGACCCGCGTCGCGGTCAACCCGAAGGACGCCAACATCGCGTACGCCACGTTCTCCGGTTTCCGCTCCGGCAGCAGCCGGGCGCACGTGAAGATGACCGTTGACGGTGGGCGCACCTGGACCGACATCGGGCGGGGCCTGCCCGACGCGCCGGTCAACTCGGTGATCCCGACCGCCGACGGGCTGCTGCTGGTCGGCACCGACGTCGGGGTCTACCTGTCCGCCTGGAACGGCGGCGAGTGGGCGTCGCTCGGCGCGGACCTGCCGAAGGCGGCCGTGATGTACCTGCGCTACCACGAGCCGTCGCGGCAGCTCACCGCCGCGACGTTCGGCCGGGGCATCTACGACGTCACGGTGCCGCGCTGCCCGGCGTCCTCCACCAAGCTGCCCCTGAAGGACACGGGGGTCGGTGTGGTGGGCGTGCTGGCTTCCTGCCACGCAAGTAAGTAGGTCGTACACCGGCCGTCTCCCGGCCGGGACGTCCGGAGGCCACCTCCCCCCGCGTGGGGAGGTGGCCTCCGCAGTTTCTACCGCAGCGGCCGGGCGGGGAACCGTGCCGGCGGGTCGGCGATCGCCTGCTGAGCGGCGATCAGCTGGAGCTCCCGGGTGCCCGCCGCCAACGTCGCCTCCAGCACGGCGAAGATCGAGGCGGTGGTGCGCTCCAGCGCCGTCGCGGGCGATCCGGTGGTGCGCAGGTGGGCGAGGTACAGCGCGGCGGTGACGTCGCCGCCGCCGTTGGGGCTGATCGGCAGCAGCGGGGTGGTCACCGCCCAGGCGCCCTCGTCCGACACGGCCACCACCTCCAGCGAGCCGGCCGGCACGTCGCCGTGCAGCACGCTGGTGACCAGCACGTGTCGCGGCCCGGTGGCGCGTACCACGTCCACCGCCGCCAGCAGCTCGTCGAGTGAGTTCGTCGGGCGGCCGGCGAGGAACTCCAGCTCGAACTGGTTCGGGGTGACGATGTCGGCCCGGGGAACCACCACGTCGCGCAGATACTCCGGGATGCCCGGCCGGACGAACATGCCCCGCCCGACGTCGCCCATCACCGGGTCGCAGCAGTAGACCGCGTCCGGGTTGGCGGTCTTCACCAGGGCCACCGCGTCGAGGATCACCGCGCCCATCGCCGGGTCCCCCTGGTAGCCCGACAGGATCGCGTCGGCGTCGCCGAGCACCCCCCGGTCGGCGATACCGGCGATCACCTCGGCGACGTCGGCCGGGGCCAGCAGCGGCCCGCGCCACGCGCCGTACCCGGTGTGGTTGGAGAAGTGCACGGTCAGCACCGGCCAGACCTCGTGCCCGAGGCGTTGCAGGGGGAACACGGCAGCGGAGTTGCCGACGTGGCCGTAGGCGACCGAGGACTGGATGGACAGGATCTTCACCGTCTCATCATGGCGGTTGCGGATCCTAGATCGGCCCAGGGTCCGGGTCTTCGCTTCCGCCGATGGGCACCCTCGTCCACGCCGGTTGCTGTCGACAGCTCCACCCGATCCAAGCTGTCGTTCCAAGTCCATGACCCGTTCGGGTGCCGGTTGATGCAGTTCCGTTGGAAGTAAGGGCTTCTGCAGGTCCGCCGGGACGCGGCGCTGTCCAGGTCAGGAAATTCGGCGGGAGTAGGCGGAGAGCAACGAGCGCAGCGGTGCCGGTCCCGCCGCATCCAGCCCCCGCTTCGGCAGCACGAGCACCGCTCCGCCGCGCCGCTCCGATGCAAGCAGGACAAACGACCGATCGGTCTCGACGTGCAGCGGATGCTGAACCCAACTTGTCGTCGATTGTCCGGCAGCGCTGCTGAGATGCACCCCGGTGTCGGTAACCGTGGTCTGCATGGGCTGGGACAGCGCAGGATTGCCGCGCATGATCTGCCGAACATGAAGCCGGTAGATCCAGCGGGAGCCGCCGAAGATCCGGCGCAGCAGCAGGCTGAACCCGACGACGACGGGCACCACCACGACAAACAGCACGACGCCACCTACCACGGCGGTGCCCGGCGCCACGTTCCCAGCCATCGCAGAGAAAACGAAGACGACAGCGAGCAGGCCGACAGTCAGGAGGGCGCTCAGCCACCGCAGATACCAGGGACGCGCGATGCTGCGGTTCTGGGCGACGAAGCCGTCTAGCAGGTCGTCCGACGTGAGGACGTAGCGCAGCTGCACAGGGTGGGCCGTGACGTTCTCCGAGGGCATGACCGAACAGCCTACTCACCGCCGTGCATCCCGGTGGTCATCATTGGCCGCCTCCGTCTGCCCCTCGACGACCTGTGACCGCCTGGACCTGGTCCTCATCGTCGATGCGCGGCGGCAGCTCGGTCCTACCTCCGACCCCTCGCTTACAAGTTCTGGGCGCTTCGGTTGGCGGCGTCCACCCGCGTCCGCCACCTCGGGCGTTCGTCCGTAGGCCGCTGTCGCCGGCCGAGCGGATCGCGGCTAGATCCGGATGCCGTTGGGTAGCCGCGAAGCAGGCTCCTGAGATCATGGGCGGCGTGGCTGGATTCAGTTACAAGACGTCGTGGCTGGCTGTGCGAAACGGGACCCCTGGCGAGGTCGCCGACGCGCTTGGTCTGTACGACCGGGAAGTCCTCGGCTGGGCAACCGGCACCGACCGGGCCTACCAGCACGGCGTGTACGTGGCCGCGCCGCTGCCAGGCTGGACCCTCGCCCACGGCCGGTTGCATGTGCCGCCGGGTTTCGACGCGACCGAGCCGCCCTTCCCCGACTGGCTCAGGGTATTGAGTCGGCATCTGGGCGAGGTGCAGTTCTTCGCCAACGAACGGGTCCCGGACTATCACGCCTGGGCTCGGGCCCTGGATGGTGAGCTGTTGCGTGCCTACTGCTTCATCGGTGAGCGAGGCGAGGTGCCGCTGTTCGTTGGTGCTCCGACAGCCGATGAGATCGAATTGGGCATCGGCATTCGCGGTATGGAGCCTGGGTGGGAACACTGGTCGGACGATGAGTGGGCAGCCTGGTACGAAACGACGCCGTCGGAGTCCGACGTGCTGGCGATGGCCGGTCGCTGGAGCGTCGACCCGAGCGCTATCGACGACGCCACCGTGACTGCAACCGGCATTCACGGACTACCGCGTCGGTCTCTAACGTCCCGCAGTGACAATCCGGGTTGAGGGCCCTCCGTCCCTCTTGCGTACTCTGATCGGCCACGTAAGGACGAGACCGGTCCGGCCCGGCGTGACGATATGTAGCGCGCGCATCGCGGCACGGCAGTGCCCTCGGCATGGGCTGACGGCAGCAGGCAATCTTGCGGACGGTGACAGGAGGCGTCTGTCCGGCACGCACGGCCAGCGGCAGATCAGTGCGGCGGGCGAATACGGCCATCCGACGATCGCCAGTGCCCGAGCGCGGAATGGGTGAGCCATCGACGCGCGGAGGGCACCAGCACGAACGCGCCGGCGACCACCGTACCGGCCGCCAGCACGATCCCTTGGTCGTAGGGCCAACGGTCGGCGAGTATGACGTCGTTGGCGCCGGGTTCGGGGTCGTAGACGACCTGAATCCGGTCACCGGCGGCCAGCCACGGATCGCCCTACCCGTCTGCAGCACACCCAAGCGATCGCCGTCCCGCGCAGCGACAGCGACCGTCACGAAGCTGCCGTCGACCTCCGTCACGACCGCCTCCGCTGTCACACCATATCGGTCGAACCGCCACCCGCTGTAGAGACCAACCGCGGTCGCCACCAGCAGCCCCAGGAAGATCAGCCAGAGGAACACCCGACCGGTCCTCAGCAACGCCATATCCCATTTCCACCGCATCCGTTCGTTCGCACGGCGATCGCGATGTCGGCCCTTGAGTAGCCAGTGCCAGGCGTACACAGCGGCGATCGTCATGAGTACGCCGAACAGCGCACCGCACAGCCCGAGGCCGATGGCCGCCTCCGGGACCGCGAGCGCAGCCACGAGCACCGTCGTCCAGCACGCCACCGCGGCGGTGGTCGTGAACATGGCGTAGACGTAGGGGTGCTCGCCCCACCACCCGAGGTCCGCCCTTCGAGCCATGAGGCCATGGTGATGGACGCGTCAACACGGCGATCGCTGGCCGCCGCAAGGGCTTCGCTGCGCACGAGCCCAACCCACGGCGCAAGATCCAATTGGAGGACACACCATCGGACCTGGACGCGGGCGAGCCACTGTCATGACCATGCTCGCTGGGTGCGGCGCCATCGCTGCGGGGTGATGCCGTGGCGGTCGCGGAAGCGGCGGACGAGATAGGTGGCGTCGCGCAGGCCGGTTCGGGCGGCCACGGCGTCGAGCGGCAGGTCGGTCTCGCGCAGCATTCGCCGGACCTCGGTCATGCGCCGTTCGGTGATCCATTCAAGCAGGGGGCGGCCGGTGCGCCGGCGGAGAACGGTCGTGAGGTGACCCGGGGTGTAGCCGAGCGTACGGGCGACATCGGCGGCGGAGACCGGTTCGTGGAACGTCGCCTCGATCTCGGCGAAGACCCGCTCGACGAGTGGGTCCGGCGTGGCCGGGGCGCTGGGTGCCAGTCGCGCGGCCGCGACCAGAAGCCGGGTGAGCAGTGCGGCGATGGCCTCGCGGGCGCCGAGACGGCCTGGGTCGGCGAGTTCCTCCGCCAGGTCCGCCAGCCACGCCGACCAGCTCGCCTGGTCGGGCTCTGCGATCCGACCGTGCCCCGCGCTGAAGGTGAACAGGGCGAGAAGGGGATGGTGCGTCCAGGCCAGTGGGGAGACCGAGGTCAGGGCGGGGACGGCGTCCGGTGTGAACGCGACCGACCACGCGCGGCCACGGGCGAGCTCGGCCGCGACGCCGATGACCTGCCCGGGCGATACCGCGTGAACCTCGCCAGCGCGCAACGGCCGTTCGGCGCCGTCGACGGTGAACGAGCCCATGCCCTCCTCGACATAGACCAGGACGAGGAAATCGTGGGCGTGCCGGTGGTCCGGCGGGAGGCTGAGGTGGGCGGCTTCGGTGTCGAAGCGGGTCACCGAGACAGGAGGCAGGCCGGGGCGCTGCCGGTAGCGGTAGACCGGCGTTCCGTCGGGCCGTACCGTGCGCAGCCTCGACGGGACTCCCGGCGGGTCACTGACCGAAGAATGTCCCATGGTTACCAAGTTAAGTCCTGCTCAGCAACCGCAGAATGTCCAAGACTTGGAGGTGACGACACCGGGTCCGCCACCGGCCAGCGAGGCAGACCCGCCACCGCGTGCACAGGAGGCATCCATGGCAGCGTCGACCCACGTACGCATCCTCGACCAGCGAACTCCGGAGGATCGGAACCGCCCGTTCCTGCCGGGCGCGGGAAAGACCTGGCTTCTCCCGTTCTACGACGCCTTTACCCGGGTGGCCGGCGTCCGCGCACTGCACGAACGTGCGGTCGCGCTCGCCGCCATCGAGCCCGGCCAGATAGTGGCCGACATCGGCTGCGGCACCGGCAACCTGTCGTTCGCCGTGCTCGCGGCCCAGCCGAGCGCGCAGGTGACCGGCCTCGACCCCGACGCCGACGCGCTGCGCAGGGCAGCGCGCAAGGCGCGCCGCCGCAGCGTCGCTCTCACCCTCGTACAGGGATACGCCGACCGGATCCCCGCTGAGGACGCCTCGCTCGACCACGTGGTCTCGTCGTTGGCCCTGCACCACATCGATGACGACGGTCGGATCGCGTTCGCGCGCGACGCGCTGCGTGCTCTTCGGCCGGGAGGACGGGTCACGGTCGTCGACTTCGGCGGCCCAGCATCCCACGTCGCCGACGCCGGGCACCCAACACACCGCCATGGCCACAGCCCTGTCCACGCCCTCCAGCACCTGACCCGCCTCATGCGTTCCCGGGTGGCGCACAGCCCGGTCGTGGCCCGCAACCACGGCGATGGCATCGTTTCGCTCCTGGCCGACGCCGGGTTCGGCGACGCCCGGGAGGTCGCGCACGCCGACCACAGGTTCGGCCGGGTCACCTTCGTGCAGGCGACCCGCCCCTTGAGCTGAACCTGATGGGGGTGTCGACAGACCCCACCACGCCACGCATTGGCAAAGTCCCAATGCCGCAGGCCGGTACCGCCACCAGCATCCGCTCAGCAGCATCCTTCCGGAAGGTCACCTATTCGGGGTCGCCGTCTGGGACGAGGTGCATGATCCGTCGAGCGAACGCTCACCGGACGCGGCCCCGATCCGGTACACGACATGCACCCTCCAGCCGTACCTCGCGGGGACCTATGGCGACGGCGGAAGAGCCTGCTTTAGGGTGAAGCCATGAAGTCGATCAAGAAGATCCAGGTCACCTTCGACTGCAAGGAGCCTGGGCGCGTCGCTCGATTTTGGTGCGAGGTGTTGGGGTACGTCTTGCCGCCACCACCGAAGGGATTTGCCAGCTGGGAGGACTACAACCTCGCCCTGCCGTCCGAGCAGCGGGATGCATGGTCGGCCTGCATCGACCCCACCGGCGTCGGCCCGCGACTGTTCTTTCAGCGCGTCCCAGAAGACAGGGTCGTTAAGAATCGGCTGCATCTCGATGTGCGGACCGGCGCCGGGCTCGTGGGCGCCGAGCGTTTGGCCGCGCTCGAGGCCGAAGGCGCACGGCTGATCGCGCTCGGCGCGACACCTGTGCTGCTGCAGCATGCCGATGAGGAAAACGAGTCGTGCTACACGCTGCAGGACATCGAAGGCAACGAGTTCTGCCTCGACTGAGAGGGTCATTCAGTCGGCGATCATCGGTGGGCGAGGTTTGGGTAGTTCCCGGGACGGTTTGATCGACTTGTGATATGTCGTGAGTGGACACGACGGCCGGTGGGGCGTAGACCACATGGTCGCGCATTGGGAGCAGGAAGCTGTCGCCCTCCGTGATCCGCACTCTCATGCCGCCAGGCGCGCGCCAAGGCATTGAGCATCCGTTGCGGCTGGTGCAAGCCCGTCGCCAGCGCCCTGGCTTCGCTGCGGACAACCCTGTGGCGTGCTGAGGTCCTGGTCGCGCACACTCGCGGTCATGCTGGCTTCATGTCGTAGCGTCACGGACCTGGTCGCGGCACAGGCGCGAGGAGAGCGGATCAAGTTCCTGTTCTTCTGGGGGCACCAGCCGCAGCGCGATGGCGGCGTCGGCACCGGATGCTTGAGTCAGTGGTGGCCATCGTCATTCATCATCGACGGGGTCGTATTCGCGACCGCAGAGCACTACATGATGTGGCGCAAGGCCACCCTGTTCGGCGACGACGCGATGGCCGAGCGGGTTCTCGCCGCGCCGCACCCGCACGCGGCCAAGGCACTCGGTGGCCGGGTCGCCGGGTTCGATCAGCAGGCATGGGACGATCATCGCTTCGACATCGTGGTGGCCGGCAACCTGGCCAAGTTCGAACAGCACGCCCAACTGGGCGCGTTCCTGCTCGCTACCGAACGACGGGTTCTCGTCGAGGCCAGCCCAGTGGACCGGATCTGGGGTATCGGGCTGACTCAAGACAACCCTGCCGCCGCTGATCCGACTCGGTGGCAGGGCCTCAACCTGCTCGGGTTCGCGCTCATGCACGTGCGCGACATCCTGCAAAAGGAGTCGGAGCGGTAACCGTCGCTGGACGCCGAGCGCTCACAGACTTGCCGCCGACCGAGCGTCACTGCAGGTGAAAACGGTGCTGGTCATCAACGTCTGAAAGTGCAGGTAGGGGCGTCGTTGCTGTGGCTGAAAGGCTAAGTGCTGGTGTTCCCTGACACGCCGGTCGGTGCATCGACGCCAGCGATCGCGGCCAGGTCCGCCTCCGGTATGCCCAGTGCGCCTGCAATCTCACCGACCAAGACAGGGTACGGGTTGTGCCACCCCGTCCGCGCCGCGTTGATCGTCGACATCGCGCGACCGGTCCGTACGGCGAGTTCCTTCATCGAAACGCCCCGGCTGTCCATGAGTCTGCACAGCACAGCGCCGAATGGATGCGGCTCCGGGGCGCCGGCCTTCGCGAGTGCGGGCCCGATGATCGTGTCCGCGACCTTCGCCTGGAAGCGCAGCAGCCGGTTGCCCTTGAACCGGACGCGTCCGACGAACGGCAAAGTCTGCCCCGCGCGGCCTTCGAGCGTGCCCGGCACCGTAACCTCGGTAAACGCGTTCCTCTGCCGGTCATGATTGCTGGCGACCTCGCGAGGGTAAGCCGCCTCGACCTGCGTGACCTGCCAGTCGCTGTGCCACCATGAAAGTTCGGTCAGCAGGTCGTTGAAGAACGGCGGCAGGACCGCGAGGTCGACCGGCTCCGGCCTCTTCGTGTGCACGATCCCGGGCCAGTACATCAACGCCTTCTGCACGGCGGGGGTGAGCGTACGTCCAGCGACAGTCATCGTCGCAATGTAGTCCGGAGACCTCGCAGCATACGGATCTGCCGCATACAATGCGCGGTCGCGCCGGCTGACGCTTCGCGGGCACCAAGATCCGGACGCTGTCCTGCGGAGGTCGGTTGTTTGGGGGATGCCGGCGGGCATCGGAATCTCCGGACGGGCGGACGTCAACGTCCGGGTGGGCGGTCAGGACAGCTCCGGAGCGGCGGACGTGTCGGTGACACAGTGTGACGACACGGCGTTCCTGCAGGACGTGGCGGCTGACGTCTCTGGATCGTCGTCAGGTATCGGAGGGCGGTGCGGATGTGGGAGGCGCGGCGCTCGCAGCCAGGCTCCGAAGTCTCCCGCTGGTCGTGCTCAAACTCGTACGCGCATTCACCACACATGCCATCGACGTCGTTGCCGAAGCCGTGCTCTATCCACGAGTGCCCGCACGCGGGACAATCCCCCACGGCATGGAGTTTCCGAGTCGTCTCAGCCCGTTCTCGCCAACGCTGCGACAGGTTCTCCACGCCTCGATGATGCCCCGCTTGCCGCTCGCTGCACGAAGGACTACCCGCCCATGGTGCTCGGGCCTCTTCAACGGCATCAGCGGCACGGGACAGCCAAGTTTCTCGCTGGGCCGCCTGCTGCAACGCACTGACATGCCGTGAGTCGCGCTACGCACCGTCACGATGCTCGGTGGGTCGGCGTCCGGTCGTGGCGATGAGCGGGTCCTGGGGCGGCGCGGGGATCATGACCCGTGCCGTCTGGTCTTC
>NZ_JBFBAO010000228.1:0-11472 GCF_040682255.1 Micromonospora sp. NPDC051296
AACGCCCGGTTACATTCCGAACCCGGAAGCTAAGCCCTCCAGCGCCGATGGTACTGCACCCGGGAGGGTGTGGGAGAGTAGGACACCGCCGGACACACGTTACAGTCGAGGGCCGCCCGGAATGGGCTGGCCCTCGACTGCGTTGCGCCGTGGAACGGCGTACTCAGGAAGGATGTACCTGTGAGTTCAGGACCTCAGGGCGGAGACCGTCCCCGGGGCTACGAGGGTCGGCCCGGCGACCGTGACGGCGGTTCCCGTCGTGATGACCGGCCGTCGGACCGCGACGACCGCGGGCGGGAGCGTGGCTTCCGCGGCGACGGCGACCGCTCCCGGTCCGGTGGCTTCCGGCGGGACGGCGACCGCCGTGAGGGCGGCTTCCGCGACGGCGACCGCGGTGCCGGTGGTGGTTTCCGTGGCGAGCGCCGCGACCGGGGCTTCGGCGCCGGCCGCGAGGGCTCCCGCGACGGTGACCGTGGTGCGAGTGGCTTCCGCGGCGAGCGCCGCGACGGCGACGACCGGCAGGGCGGCTTCCGTCGGGACAGCCGCGACAGCGGCGAGCGTCCGAGCAGCTTCCGCGACGGCGACCGGCGTTCGGGCGGCTTCCGCGACGGCGACCGGCGTTCCGGCGGGTTCCGTGACGGTGAGCGCGGTGCGAGTGGCTTCCGCGGGGAGCGCCGTGAGGGCGGCTTCCGTGACGGCGAGCGCCGCGACGGTGGCTTCCGCGGGGAGCGCCGCGAGGGCGGCTTCCGCGACGGAGAGCGCCGTGACGGGGGCTTCCGCGGCAACGACCGCCGCGACGGTGAGCGCCGTGAGGGCGGCTTCCGTGACGGTGACCGTCGCGACGGTGGTTTCCGTGGGGAGCGCCGGGACGGCGGGTTCCGCGGCGGTGACCGTTCCGAGGGTGGGTTCCGTGGCGAGCGTCGAGACGGCGGCTTCCGCCGTGGCTCCGACGAGCGGGACGGCTCTCGTGGTGGCCAGGGGCGCTACGACGGCGACCGCCAGGGCCAACGCGGCGAGGGCGGTTTCGCGCGTCGCGAGGGTGGTTTCCGCGACGGTGAGCGCCGCCAGGGTGGCTTCGGCGACCGGGACCGTGCCCCGCGTGCGGGTGGCTCCGACTCCGGCGAGCGCCGCGACGGCGGCTTCCGTCGCGACGGTGAGCGCCGTGACGGCGGGTTCCGGGCCGACCGGCGCGACAGTGGCCCCCGCGAGGGTGGAGGCTTCCGGCGCGGTGAGGGCGGCTTCGGCGGCGACCGCCGCGAAGGCGGCTCCCGGCCGGACCGCCGGGACGGCGGGTACCGGCCCGAGCGCCGCGACGGTGAGCGTCGTGAAGGCGGCTTCCGCAGCGGCGACAGCCGTGAAGGTGGCTTCCGGGGCGGTGAGCGTCGCGAGGGTGGCTTCCGTGGTGGCGAGAGCCGCGACGGCGGGTTCCGCGAGCGTCGTGAAGGCGGCTACCGGGGCGGCGAGAGCCGTGAAGGTGGCTTCCGCGGCGGCGAGCGTCGCGAGGGCGGCTTCCGGGGCGGCGAGCGTCGTGAGGGCGGTTTCCGTGGTGGCGAGAGCCGCGACGGCGGGTTCCGCGAGCGTCGTGAAGGCGGCTACCGGGGCGGCGAGAGCCGTGAAGGTGGCTTCCGAGGCGGTGAGCGTCGTGAGGGTGGCTTCCGGGATCGGGACCGTTCCCCGCGCGGCGAGGGCGGTTTCGGTTCCGGTGACCGCCGCGAGGGCGGCTTCCGCCGGGGGGCCGAGGAGCGGGGCGGCGACCGCCGGGAGCGTGGTTTCCGGGACGACCGGGAGCGGCGGGACGGCCCGGAGCAGGGCGAGGGCGGGGGTACGCGGACTCCGGTGCTGCCCGACGAGATCGTCGCGACCGACCTGGACAAGGATGTTCGCGCCGAGCTGCTGTCCCTGGCGAAGCCGGTTGCGGAGACCGTGGCGCGGCACCTCGTGGCGACCGGCCAGCTGATCGACGAGGAGCCGGCCGAAGCGCTCGCCCACGCACTGGCCGCACGTCGGCTCGCGTCGCGTATCGCGGCGGTTCGGGAAGCGGTCGGCCTGGCCGCGTACCACAACGGGGAGTGGCAGACGGCGATCGCCGAGCTGCGGACGTACCACCGGATGACCGGCCTGCAGAGCCACCTTGCGGTGATCGCGGACTGCGAGCGGGCGCTGGGCCGGCCCGAGCGGGCGATCGACCTGTTCCGCGGCGCGGAGCAGGAGAAGCTGGATCCGGCTGTCGCGATCGAACTGCTGATCGTGGCGGCTGGCGCGCGGGGCGACCTCGGCCAGCGGGACGCGGCCGTGGCCATGCTCCAGGTCCGCGAGCTGACGGCCGAAACGGCCGAGCCGTGGACGGCCCGGCTGCGGTACGCGTTCGCTGACGCGCTGCTGGCGGTCGGACGGCGTGCGGAGGCCCGCGAGTGGTTCTCCCGTGCGGCGGAGGTCGACACCGACGCGGAGACCGACGCGGCGGAGCGGCTGCTCGAACTGGATGGCGTGGTCATCGAGGGCGACGACGAGGACGAGGTGGCCGAGGAACTGGCCGCCGATCCTGGTGCTCCCGGCGCAGTGCCGGCGCGACCGGACGTCGACGTGTCCGGGGCAGCGACCGACGACCTCACCGAGGACGTCGCGGAGGACGACCTGGCTGAGGACGACCTGGGCGAGGACGACCTGGGCGAGGACGACCTGGGCGAGGACGATCTCACCGAGGACGACCTCGCGGAGGACGACCTCGCGGAGGACGACCTCGCGGAGGACGAGCAGACCGGAGCGGATTCGGTCGAGGACGGCCCGGCCGCGGAGCTCGAGGCCGAGCCGGAGGTCGTGCCGACCGACGGTGGGGAACGCGCCGAGGGCGAGCGCCCTCAGGAGTCGCAGGCACAGCCGCGATGACCGATACCGGGAATCGGCTGGTCGACGGTTACGCCCTGGTCGTCTTCGACCTGGACGGGGTGATCTACCTGATCGACCGGCCGATTCCCGGCGCGGTCGAGGCGGTCGCCCGGCTGCACGGCGAGGGCCGGGCCGTGGCGTACGCGACGAACAACGCCTCGCGTCGGGCCGGCGACGTCGCCGACCTGCTCACCGGGATGGGTGTGCAGGCGCGGCCGGACGAGGTACTGACCGCCGCGGTCGCCGCCGCCCAGTTGTTGGGCGAGCGGCTGCCCGCCGGCGCGCCGGTGCTGGTGGTGGGTGCCGAGGCGCTGCGGTCCGAGATCCGCGCGGTGGGTCTGACCCCGGTGTCCAGCGCCGACGAGTCGCCCGCCGCGGTGATCCAGGGCTACGGCCCGAAGGTGGGCTGGGCCGACCTGGCCGAGGCCGCGGTGGCCGTGCGCGGCGGGGCGACCTGGATCGCCACCAACACCGACCGGACGTTGCCCAGCGGGCGTGGTCCGCTGCCGGGCAACGGTGCGCTGGTCGCCGCGCTGGCGACCGCGCTGGACCGGGAACCGGACGAGGTCGTGGGCAAGCCCGCGCCGGAACTGTTCGCCACCGCCGCCCGGCGGGCCGGCGAGGGGCGGACGCTGGTCGTGGGCGACCGGTTGGACACCGACATCGAGGGCGCCAACCGGGCCGGCCTGGACAGTCTGCTGGTGCTCACCGGTGTCAGCGACGTCCCTGAGCTGCTCGCCGCCCCGTCGCAGCAGCGACCGACGTACGTCTCCTGGGACCTGACCGGGCTCTTCGATCCGGCCGAGGTGGTGCGGGTGCCGGCGGCCGGGGCGGACAACGGCGGCTGGCACGTGGTGGCCGGGACCGACGGTTGGGAGTTGTCCGGGTCCGGACGGCCGCTGGACGCGCTCGCGGCGCTCTGCGCGGTGGCGTGGGGGCGTGGCCTGGACGGCCGGCCCCGATCGGCGTCGCCGGAGGCGGCGAAGGCGCTGGAGTCTCTCGGCCTGGCGTCCTGAACGCAGGCCCGTCAGCGTGACCAGCCCGGCAGCCTGACGGGTCTGGCGCGCTCAGAGCAGCTTGCGCAGCTTGATCAGGTCGAACGGGTTGGCCTTGATCGACACTCGGCGGTTGGCCACCGCGCGGGTGACGTCGAGTTCCCCGTGGACCAGGGCGATCAGGTCGTCGCTGGTGGTGGTCATGGCGATCTTCGCCTTCGGGTCGTCGCCGTCGGCCAGGTCGATCAGCCGACCGTCGGTGAGCCGGCCGTGGAAGGCGGTTTCCAGGTCGGTGACCCGGCAGGCCAGGGTGCGGTCCAGGTCGACATGCTCGCGGACGGTCTCCGCGTTGCGTTCGAGCCGGGCGGCCAGATCCTGCAACGCCTGCCGACACTCGTCCACGGTGGCCAACATCGTCTCCTCGCCCCACACCACGTCGTCTCCCGGGCACGGTACCGCACGGGGTGGTCCCGGCGGCCCGGTAGCGTGACACCTGCAGACCCGCCGGGTGAAAGGACTCAGGCATGCAGGACGCGTGGCGCGCCTACCTCGAACTGGCCATGGGCCTGACGGAGGCGCCCCGGAAGAAGGCGCAGGACGCGGTCCGTCGGGCGATGGGCTCGACCGGCGCGACCGCGGCCCAGCTGCAGATGCTTGCCGAGGAGCTGCGCTCGACCGGGGCGGCCAACCGGGAGGCGCTGACCAAGCTGGTGCGGTTCGAGGTGGAGCGCGCGCTCGGCGCGGTGGGTCTGGCCACCGCCGACGAGGTAGCCGAACTGGACCGGCGGGTACGCGAGTTGGAGCGCCAGCTCCGTGCGGCCGCCGGCGTCGCCACCGCCCCGACCGGCGAGGTGAAGGCCGCCGGCGGGGCTGCGGCCGCGACGCCGCCGCCCCCGACCAAGGCGGTGGCGAAGAAGGCCGTGGCGACCAAGGCGGTGGCCAAGAAGGCCGTGGCGACCAAGGCGGTGGCGAAGAAGGCGGTAGCCAAGAAGGCGGTGGCGAAGAAGGCGCCCGGCACGGTGGCCCGTACCGATGGCGGTGCGGCGGCTGCGGCGAAGGCCGCGCCGGCGCGCCGGCCGGGACCGGACGGGGCCGCATGACCGCGCCGCTGCGGCCCGGGCCGCCGCCGGGCCCCCGACCGGGGCCGCCGCCGCCGCGTCGATGGTCCGGTGACGAGGCCGACGAGGCCGGTCACCCGGCGGTGGACGCCGCGGTGCAGGCGATGGCCAACGCCGCGACCCTGGCTCCCGCCGACCAGATCGCGCAGTACGAGGCCGCGTACCAGACGTTGCGGGAAACGCTCGCCACCATCGACCAGGCCTGAGGAGGCCGTCCACCCATGGCACGTCGTAACCGGTTGGACGCCGAACTCGTCCGCCGTGGCCTGGCCCGCTCCCGTGAGCAGGCGGTCGCGCTGGTGGAGGCCGGTCGGGTTCAGCTGCGGGGGGTGCCGGCCCGCAAGGCCGCGGCGATGGTCGACCCCGCTGATCCGCTCCTGGTAACCGGGGAGGATCCCACCTCGGCGTACGTCTCCCGGGGCGGGCACAAGCTGGCCGGGGCGCTCGCCGCGTTCGCTGCGGGCGGGCTGGCCGTGGCCGGCCGGCGTTGTCTCGACGCCGGCGCGTCCACCGGCGGCTTCACCGACGTGCTGCTGCGCGCGGGCGCGGCCGAGGTGGTCGCGGTCGACGTCGGCTACGGTCAGCTCGCCTGGTCGTTGCGCAACGACGCGCGGGTGCGGGTCTTCGAGCGCACCAACGTCCGGACGCTGACGCCCGAGGCGGTCGGCGGTCCGGTCGACCTGACCGTCGCGGATCTGTCGTTCATCTCGCTGCGGCTGGTGCTGCCGGCCCTGGCCGCCTGCACCCGGGCCGACGGCGACCTTGCGCTCATGGTGAAGCCGCAGTTCGAGGTGGGCCGGGAGCGGGTCGGCGCGGGCGGGGTGGTGCGCGACCCGGCGTTGCGGGCCGAGGCGGTGCTCGATGTCGCGGCGGCCGCCGCGACGCTGCGGCTGGGGCTGGTGGATCTGGCCGCGAGTCCGCTGCCCGGGCCGAGCGGCAACGTCGAGTTCTTCGTATGGTTACGCCGGGACGCGCCATCGGCCGACCCGGAACGGGTGCGGGCCGTGGTGGCGGCCGGGCCGCAAGGTCCGGCGGCGTTCGGCGACGTGCCGGACGAGGCGACGGAGGAGGTGGCCGGGTGACCCGCACCGCCCTGCTGGTGACCCACACCGGGCGTCGGCGCAGCACCGAGCACGCGCGTACGGTCGCCGCGGATCTCATCGCCGCCGGTTTCGAGGTGCGGGTGGTGGCGGAGGAGGCCGAGGACCTCGACCTGCCGGGCGTGGTGCCGGTGACCGGTCTGGAGGCGGCCGAAGGCGCCGAGATCGTCTTCGCGCTCGGCGGGGACGGCACGTTCCTGCGCGCCGCCGAGCTGGCCCGGCCGGCGAAGGTGCCGTTGCTCGGCATCAACCTCGGCAAGGTCGGCTTCCTCGCCGAGGCGGAGATCGGTGATCTCGACCTCGCGGTGCGGGACGTGGTGGGTCGCAACTACAACGTCGACGAGCGGCTCACCATCGATGTGACCGCGGAGTTCGACGGCGGGCCGACGATCGAGTCGTGGGCGCTCAACGAGATCAGTGTGGAGAAGGGTGAGCGGGCTCAGATGCTGGAGTTGCTCGTCGATGTCGACGGGCGTCCGCTGTCCCGCTATGGCTGCGACGGGGTGGTCTGCGCCACGCCGACCGGCTCCACGGCGTACGCGTTCTCGGGTGGGGGGCCGGTGGTCTGGCCCGAGGTGGAGGCGTTGCTGCTGGTGCCGATCAGCGCGCACGCGCTGTTCAGCCGGCCGCTGGTGACCGCGCCCACCTCCACGTTCTCGATCACCGTGGACCCGTTCACCACTCTCGCGGTGCTCTGCTGCGACGGGCGGCGGGTGTACGACCTGCCTCCGGGGGCTCGGGTGACCGTGCGGCGGGGTGCGCTGCCGGTGCGGATCGTGCGGTTGCGGGACCGGTCGTTCACCGACCGGTTGGTGGCCAAGTTCGACCTGCCGGTGCACGGCTGGCGGGGCAACCGCCGCTGAGCGGATTCGGGTGGGTGCGCGGACCGATCGGGTCCGTCGGGCCGTCCCGGTGTCGGTGCCGCCTCCGGCCTGGGGTGTCGCTGGTCGGGCCGGGGGCGGTGCGGTCGCTCGACGGTGCCTGGTGTCGGCATCGGCCGGACGGCGGGCGCCGTGCCGGCTGGTCAAGTGTCGGGGCACGCGTCTACTGTCGGTTGCTGTGCTGGAGGAGCTGCGCATCACCGGACTGGGCGTCATCGAGGACACGACGCTGCCGCTGACCGGCGGCATGAACGTCATCACCGGCGAGACCGGTGCCGGCAAGACGATGGTGGTGACCGGTCTCGGCCTGCTCTTCGGTGGCCGGGCCGACGCCGGGCGGGTTCGCGCCGAGCCCGGCCGGGCCGTCGTCGAGGGTCGGCTGCGGCTCGACGGTCGGGTGGCCGAGGCGGTGCACGCCCGGATCATCGACGCCGGCGGCGAGCCCGATGAGGACGGCTCGGTCCTGCTGAGCCGTACGGTCACCGTGGAGGGTCGCTCCCGGGCGCATCTGGGTGGGCGGGGCATGCCGGTGTCGATGCTCGGCGAGGTGGGCGAGCAGGTGGTGGCCGTGCACGGTCAGTCCGACCAGCTGCGCCTGCTGCGCCCGGCCGAGCAGCGGGCCGCGCTGGACCGGTTCGCCGGCCCGGAGCACGAGAAGCTGCTCGACGCGACGCGGGAGGCGTACACGCAGTGGCGGCGGCTGGTCGACGACCTGGCGGACCGGCGGCGCAACGCGCGGGAGCGGCACCAGGAGGCGGATCTGCTGCGGTTGGGCCTCGACGAGATCACCCGGGTCGATCCGCAGCCGGGTGAGGACGACGAGCTCAAGGCGGAGGCGCAGCGGCTGGAGCACGCGGAGGGTCTGCGTACCGCGGCGCAGCTGGCCCACCAGTGCGTGGCCGGCGGGTTGGAGGCCACCGACGACACGCCGGACGCGTCGGCGTTGCTGGGCACCGCCCGGCGGACGCTGGAGGCGCAGGCCGGCACGGATGCGGCCCTCGGTGAGCTGGCGGCCCGGCTGGAGGAGGCGGCCACCCTGGTCGCCGACGTCTCGGTGGAGCTGTCGACGTACCTGGCCGGGCTGGACGCCGACCCGGCCCGCCTGCAGGTCCTCTACGAGCGGCGGGCCGCGCTGCGCGCGTTGACCCGCAAGTACGCCGACGACGTCGACGGCGTGATCGCCTGGGCGGATCGGGCCCGGACCCGGCTGGCCGACCTGGACACCTCCGACGAGCTGCTCGACGAGCTGGATCGGGAGGCGTCCCGGCTGGCCGGCGAGGTGGCCGAGGTGGCCGGCCGGCTGTCGGCGTCCCGGCAGGAGGCGGCGGTGCGGTTCGCCGAGCAGGTCACCGTCGAGTTGGCCGGGCTGGCCATGCCGCACGCGCGGGTCGAGGTGGCGGTGCTGCCCCGGCCGGCCGGGCGGGCCGAGCCCACGTTGCCGGTCAACGGGGTGGAGGTCGGTGTCGGTCCGGATGGTGGCGACGAGGTCGAGTTGCGGCTGCTGGCCCACCCGGGGGCGCCGTCGCTGCCGTTGCAGCGGGGTGCCTCGGGGGGTGAGCTGTCCCGGGTGATGCTCGCCATCGAGGTGGTCTTCGCCGGTTCCGGCGGGCCGCCCACCCTGGTCTTCGACGAGGTCGACGCGGGCGTCGGCGGCCAGGCGGCGGTGGAGATCGGCCGGCGGCTGGCCCGGCTGGCCCGCAGCCACCAGGTGCTGGTGGTGACGCACCTGCCCCAGGTGGCGGCCTTCGCCGACCGGCACCTGGTGGTGGCCAAGGACACCGGCGGCGCGGTGACCACCAGCGGGGTGCGGGTGGTGGAGGACACCGAGCGGGCGCGCGAGCTGGCCCGGATGCTGGCAGGTTTGCCGGATTCCGATCTGGGTATCGCACACGCGGAGGAGTTGCTGGTCGTGGCGGCCAGGGAGCGGCGTTCGTGAGGCCGCGATTGTGAGCGGAGGCACACCAGCCTTCGCCGTCATGTGCTTCCCTGGGTAGGCGGCCCTGCTCAGGCATGTCGCGACAGATTCGCCTGCCTCACATGCCAGGATGGTCACGATGCGTCTACCCACGTTGCGCCGGACCCGGAACGCGGAACCGGGACGAATCCTCGGCACCGCACGCCTTGATCGTCGTACGAAGCGCCTGGTCGGCCGGCTCCGCCCCGGCGACGTCGCGGTGATCGACCATGTCGACCTGGACCGGGTCGCCGCCGACTCGCTGGTCGCGGTCGGTGTCGGCGCGGTGCTCAACGCCAAGCCGTCGGTGTCCGGCCGCTATCCGAACCTCGGGCCGGAGGTGCTGATCACGGCGGGCATCCCGCTGCTGGACGACCTCGGCGAGGGCATCTTCGAGCGGATCCGCGAGGGCGACACGGTGCGGATCGAGGGCAACACCGTGTACCTGGGGGACGACCCGGTGGCGCACGGCAGCCTGCAGGACGCGGAGAGTGTCGCCAAGGCCATGACCGACGCCCGGGAGGGCCTGTCGGTGCAGTTGGAGGCGTTCGCCGCCAACACCATGGACTACCTCAGGCAGGAACGCGACCTGCTGCTCGACGGTGTCGGCGTGCCGGAGATCCGCACCGAGATCCAGGGCCGGCACTGCCTGATCGTGGTCCGCGGCTACGACTACAAGGCCGACCTGGACGTGCTGCGCCCGTACATCCGGGAGTTCAAGCCGGTGCTGATCGGCGTCGACGGGGGCGCGGACGCTCTGGTCGAGGCGGGCTACACCCCAGACATGATCATTGGCGACATGGACTCGGTCACCGACGACGTGCTGCGCTGCGGCGCCGAGGTGATCGTGCACGCATACCCCGACGGGCGGGCCCCCGGGCTGCCCCGGGTCAACGGCCTGGGGGTGTCGGCGGTGACCTTCCCCGCCGCCGCCACCAGCGAGGATCTCGCGATGCTGCTGGCGGACGAGAAGGGTGCCTCGCTGATCGTCGCCGTGGGCACCCACGCCACCCTCGTCGAGTTCCTCGACAAGGGGCGCGGTGGCATGGCGTCGACGTTCCTGACCCGGCTCAAGGTCGGCGGCAAGCTGGTCGACGCCAAGGGCGTCAGCCGGCTCTACCGGCAGGGCATCTCGGGTTCCTCCCTGTTGTTGCTGGTGCTCTCGGCGGTCGCGGCCATGGCCTCGGCGGTGGCCGTCTCCACCGTGGGGAAGGCGTACCTGGGTGTGGTCTCCGAGTGGTGGGACAATTTTGTGTTCCAGCTCGGCCAGCTCTTCTAGCTCCCGACCGATCAAGAGGCTGCAAGCGTGATCAACTTCCGGTACCACGTGGTGTCCCTGACCGCGGTTTTCCTGGCGCTGGCGATCGGCCTGGTCGTCGGCACAGCGGCCCTCAACGGCCCGGTCGCGGATTCGCTCAAGGAGACCGTCAACTCGCTGCGCAAGGACAACCAGCAGATGCGCCAGCAGATGCAGAGCATGCAGCGGGAGTTGGAACTGGAGGAGGAATTCGCGGCCGAGATGGCGCAGATCACACTGCCGGGCAAGCTGGCCGGCAAGCGGGTGCTGGTGCTGACCACGCCGACCGGTCGTGACCACGCCGAGGGTGTGCTCAAGATGCTGCAGCTGGCGGGTGCCGACCTCACCGGTCGGGTCGACCTGCAGGACAAGTTCATCAACCCGGAGAACAACAACAACCTGCTGGAGTTGGCGGTCACCGCAGCCCGGCCGACCAGCGCCCCGACTGCCGGCCTGCCCGGCAACGGCCACGGCGTGGAAACCTCCAGCGCCCTGCTGGCCACGGTGCTGCTGGACCGGCCCGCCGGCTCGGAGCCGGTCACCGAGGCCGACCGGCGGGCGGTATTGGCCGCGTACAGCAACGCGAACTACCTGACCACCGCCGAGCGGATCACCGCTGCGGCGGAGGCGGTGGTGGTGGTCAGCGGGCAGCCGTACGTGGACAAGGACTCCGCGAAGAAGGACGAGTCGGTGGTCAAGGTCGCCGAGCAGTTCGACCGCACCGGCGGGATCGTGGTGGCCGGCAACGGCTCCGCCGGTGGCAACCTGGTGGCCTTCGTCCGCGGCGACGCCGTGCTCGCGCAGACCATCTCGACCATCGACAACGCCAACACCGTGCAGGGCCAACTGGTCACCACGCTGGCGCTGGTGCAGCAGCTCGCCGAACGCAAGGCCGGGCAGTACGGCGTCGGCGACAACGCCGCCTCGTTGGTGCCTAGACTGCCCCAGTGAGCCGACGGTGCACCCTGGTGTCCGATTCTGACGATGGCCGCCGGTAGGCGGGAGGGGAGGGCGTGAGCGTGCTCGGTCGACTGCTGGTGGCAGGCATCGGGGCGGCTGCCGCCCGGTACGCGCTGCGTGAGGTCCGTACCTCCCCGGCCGGGCCGGGGCTGGAACGGACGAACTTCCGGGGCCGCACGGTCACCCTGGCCGCCGGCCCGGCGCTGGCGGCGGGCGCGTCCGGCGCCGCCGTCCTGCTGGTCACCGTGGCGGCCGTGGTGCTGATCGGCACCGTGCTGCCG
>NZ_JBFBAO010000229.1:0-11468 GCF_040682255.1 Micromonospora sp. NPDC051296
TCGTTGTACGAGGAACCGACCTTCCCCGCGTACCCGAAGCCGGTCTTGTGCTGGATCAGCAGCCGCCAACTGTCGACCATCACGCCACCGCCTCGTCCCTCACGCCACTGCCTCCGGCACCCAGCTGACCGCCGAGGTCTGGCGGAAGTATCGGAGCGTCACCGCGTCGTTGACCTGCGAGCAGGTGCGCTGGAGGCCGTCCAGCACGGTGCCGAGGTCGCCGATCAGCTCGTCGGCGCCGCGGAACTCCAGGTTGGTGCGGGCCCGGCCGATGATCCGCTGGGCGTCGGTGACCACACCGGTGCGGCCCTTGCCCGGCCCCGACCCGCCCGAGCGTTCCAGCTCGTGCAGGCAGGACTCGGCGGCGGAGAGGGCGGCGAAGACCGAGCGGGGGAAGAGGCGGTCCAGCAGGAGGAACTCGGCGGCGTGCTGGTCGTCGAGGGAACCGCGATAGGTACGCAGGAACGTCTCCCACGCGCCGCACGAGCGCAGCAACGTTACCCAGGACGGGATGGCGGTGCCGGCCCGGGCATGGGTCAGCAGCAGACGGGCGGTCATGTCGACCCGCTCGATGCTGCGGCCGAGCACCAGGAAGTGCCAGCCCTCGTCCCGGCTCATGGTGGCGTCGCCGAGGCCGGCCAGCACCGAGCAGCGTTCCCGTACCCAGCGGAAGAAGGCGTGCATCCCCTGCTGCTCGACCCGGCGGCGGGTGGCCGGCAGCGCGTGCCAGGTGGCGTTGAGGCACTCCCACATGTCGGCGGAGATGGTCTCCCGGGCCCCGCGGGCGTTCTCCCGGGCGGCGGCCAGAGCGCCCACCACGGAGCTCGGGCTGCCCTTGTCGAGGCCGAGCAGGTCGACCACCCGGGCCATGGAGACGGGTTGCGCCGGCTGCGCCACGCCCATCACGGCGAGCAGCGAGCGGCAGGCCGCCTCCTCGTCCACCAGGGGGTCGGCGAGGATGCGGTGCAGGTGCACGTCGAGGATCCGGGCGGTGTCCTCGGCGCGTTCGGCGTACCGGCCGATCCAGTAGAGCGACTCGGCGATCCGGCTCAGCATGGCGTACCTCCGTCGAGCCGGCCCGCCTGCTGCTGTTGCTGCTGCTGGGCGGCCACCGGGCCGGCGTCCGGTCCGGGGTCGGGGCGGCGGGTCGGGGGTACGCCGCCCGCCGGCTCGTCCAGCGCCAGCCGGCCGCCGGCCGGCTCGTCCAGCGCCAGGGTGCCGCCGTCGCGTGGTGTCGGGATCAGCGTCGCGACGGCCGGCTCGCCGGCGCCGCGCGGTGCCGGGGCCAGCACCCAGGTGTCCTTCGAGCCGCCGCCCTGGCTGGAGTTGACCACCAGTGCGCCCTCCGGCAGCGCAACCCGGGTGAGGCCGCCGGGCAGTACCCGGACCTGCTGTCCGTCGTTGACCGCGAACGGCCGCAGGTCGACGTGGCGGGCCCGCAGCCGGTTGCCGACCAGGGTCGGCACCATGGACAGCGCCACCTCCCGCTGGGCGATCCACCCGCGTGGGTCGTGCCGGACCTGCTCGCGCAGCCCGGCGAGCTGCTCGTCGGTCGCCTGCGACCCGATCACGATGCCGGCGCCGCCGGAGCCGTCGACCGGCTTGAGCACCAGCTGGTCGAGCCGGTCCAGGACGTGGTCGAGGACGTCCGGATCCTCCAGCCGGTACGTCTCCACGTTGGGCAGGATCGGCTCCTCGCCGAGGTAGTACCGGACCAGCTCGGGAACGTACGTGTAGAGCAGCTTGTCGTCGGCGACCCCGTTGCCGACCGCGTTGGCGATGGTCACCCGCCCGGCGCGGGCGGCGTTGAGCAGACCGGCGACGCCGAGCACCGAGTCGGCCCGGAAGTGCACCGGATCGAGGAACTCGTCGTCGATCCGCCGGTAGATCACGTCGACCCGCTGCTCGCCCGCCGTGGTGCGCATCGCGACCTCGTTGTCCACGCAGACCAGGTCACGCCCCTCGACCAGCTCGACCCCCATCTCCCGGGCCAGCAGGGCATGTTCGAAGTAGGCGGAGTTGTGTACCCCGGGGGTCAGCACCACCACCGTCGGGTCGGCGGTGCCGGCCGGCGCCGCCGCGCGCAGGGCCCGCAACAACTGCCCGGGGTACGAGTCGACCTGCTGGATCCGGGTGGCCGCGAAGACCTCGGGCAGTACGTTGGCCATGGCCCGGCGGTTCTCCATGACGTAGCTGACCCCGGACGGCACCCGGACGTTGTCCTCCAGCACCCGGAAGGCGCCCACCTCGTCGCGGATCAGGTCGACGCCGGCGACGTGGACGCGTACCCCGTTGGGCGGGACGACACCGGCGGCCTCCCGGTGGAAGTGCGCGCTGGTCACCACCACCCGGCGGGGTACGACCCGGTCGGCGAGCACCTGCGCCGGCCCGTAGATGTCGGCCAGGAACGCCTCCAGTGCGCGGACCCGCTGCGCCACACCCGCCTCGACCACCCGCCACTGCTCGGCGGAGATGATGCGGGGCACGATGTCGAGCGGGAAGGGGCGCTCGACGCCCTTGAGCGCGAAGGTGATCCCCTGGTCGAGGAAGGCCCGGGCCAGCACCTCGGCCCGGCCGCCGAGTTCGGCGCTGGAGAGCGGCTGCAGCGTGGCATGCAGCGCCTCGTACGTCTCCCGGGGGACGCCCGCCTCGCTGAACATCTCGTCCCAGCCAGGGCCGAGGCGGTAGTCCTCGAACAAGTCCGCCATGGTCTGACGTTACGCCGATCTCGTTTCTGAGCGGTAACACAGCCGGCATGTCGATCACGTCATGCTCGGCCCGTTGATCGGCAGCGCCGCGGCGGCCTTCCTGCCATCATGATCAGTGGTAAGCCGCAGCGGGGACAGGAGACGGGCACGATGCCGAAGGCGTACTGGATCAACACGTTCCGCTCCATCACGGACCAGGAGAAGCTGGCCGCGTACATCGAGCTGGCCGGGCCGGCGATGCGCGCCGCGGGCGGCACGTTCCTGGCGCGCGGGCTGCCGGCTGCGGCGTTCGAGTCCGGGACCGTGGAGCGGACGACGTTGATCGAGTTCGACAGCGTCGAGGCCGCCGTCGCCGCCTACCACAGCCCCGCCTACCAGGACGCGCTGCGCGCCCTCGACGACGGGGCCGTACGCGACCTGCGCATCATCGAGGCGGTGTCCGAGACGCCCGCCTGAGCAGCACCCCGGCCACGTCGAACGAGGCACCCGTCCATCTGCATCGATGTCTGCCGACCACCGATGGTGTTGGTCAGCCTGCCACCGGCATCTAGCCTCGCCGCCTTTGCACTGCTTCAACCGACGCAACAGTCACTGCCTGCGTCCGCTGTTGCAGCGCGCTTGGTAATGGTCCGGTGTGCTGTCGCTGGTCAGCTGCCCTTGCGTGGGTTGAGGCAGAGCAAAGCATGTGCGGGGGTGACCGGCGACGACCGGCCACCGTTACGCAGAGTTGCAGTCACGCACGGTAATGGGATGGGCGCGGCTGGGGGTGGTTAAGGTATCGGGGATTGACAGCGGTTTACGGATTGGCCCACGATCATGAAAATTATCTCTACCGCCCATTCGTCGCGAACCAGGCTCGATCCGCCCGGCGCCCCGGTCACGGCCGCAGCCCTTCCCAGTCCGGTGCGCCGTGGTCGACCACCGCCGCCTCGATTGACAGGAGTGAGCGCATGGTTGTGCAGGAGCAACAACCTCCGGTGAGCGTCCCGGACGACCGGCCACCGAAGTGGACGCCGCAACGAATCGCCATCTGGGCCGGCATCGCGCTGCTCGGCGGGGTTGCCTGGTCGATCCTGGCGCTGGGCCGTGGCGAGTCGGTCAACGCGATCTGGTTCGTCTTCGCGGCCCTGTCCTCGTACGCGATCGCATACCGGTTCTACGCCCGGTTCATCGTCACCCGCGTCCTCCGGGCGGACGACACCCGGGCCACCCCGGCCGAGCGGCTGGAGAACGGGCTCGACTACAACCGCACCGACCGTCGGGTCACCTACGGCCACCACTTCGCCGCGATCGCCGGGGCGGGGCCGCTGGTCGGCCCGGTGCTGGCCGCGCAGATGGGCTACCTGCCGGGGACCATCTGGATCATCGTCGGTGTCATCGTCGCCGGCGCCGTGCAGGACCTGATGATCCTGTTCTTCTCGATGCGGCGCAACGGGCGCTCGCTGGGGCAGATGGCCCGGCAGGACATCGGCCCGGTGGGCGGGATCGCGGCACTCATCGCCGTGCTGGCAATCATGATCATGATCCTGGCGGTGCTGGCGCTGGTCGTCGTCAACGCGTTGGCCGAGTCGCCGTGGGGCGTGTTCTCCATCGCCATGACCATCCCCATCGCGTTCTTCATGGGCGTCTACCTGCGCTACCTGCGCCCCGGCCGGATCGTCGAGGTGAGCCTCCTCGGCTGCGGGCTGCTCATCCTGGCCATCGTCTCCGGCGGTTGGGTTGCCGCGTCGTCGCTGGCCCCGATGTTCGCCCTGGACAAGGTGACGCTGGTCTGGTGCCTGATCGGCTACGGGTTCGCCGCCTCCGTGCTGCCGGTGTGGATGCTGCTGGCGCCGCGCGACTACCTGTCCACCTTCATGAAGGTCGGCACCATCGGTCTGCTGGCCGTCGGCATCCTGGTCGCCGCGCCCAACACGACCATGCCGGCGTTCACCGACTTCGCCTTCAACGGCGCCGGACCCGTCTTCTCCGGCACGCTGTTCCCGTTCGTCTTCATCATCATCGCCTGCGGTGCGCTCTCCGGCTTCCACGCCCTGATCGCCTCCGGCACCACCCCGAAGATGATCGAGAAGGAGCGTCAGGTCCGCCTCGTCGGGTACGGCGGCATGCTGACCGAGTCGTTCGTCGCCATCATGGCCCTGGTCGCGGCGTGCACCATCGACCAGGGGCTGTACTTCGCGATGAACTCGGGCGCCGGCGTTACCGGCGGCACCGCGGCCGGGGCGGCCGAGTTCGTCAACGGTCTCGGTCTGGCCGGTGTCTCGATCACCGCCGAGGACCTGAACGCCGCCGCCGCTGCGGTGGAGGAGGAATCGCTGGTTTCGCGTACCGGCGGGGCCCCCACCCTCGCCATCGGCATCTCCGAGATCCTCAGCGGGATCTTCGGGGGCGCGGGCGCCAAGGCCTTCTGGTACCACTTCGCCATCATGTTCGAGGCGCTGTTCATCCTCACCACGGTCGACGCCGGTACCCGCGTCGGCCGGTTCATGCTCCAGGACACCATCGGCAACGTGATCCCGCGGTTCAAGGACACGTCCTGGAAGGTCGGTTCCATCCTGGCCAGCGCGATCATCGTCGCGGCGTGGGGATCGATCCTGCTGATGGGCGTCACCGACCCGCTCGGCGGTATCAACACCCTGTTCCCGCTCTTCGGTATCTCCAACCAGTTGCTGGCCGCGGTGGCGCTGGCGGTCTGCGTCACCATCCTGTGCAAGACCGGACGCGTCCGGTACGCCTGGGTGCCCGGCATTCCGCTGGCGTGGGACGCGGTGGTCACGCTCACCGCGAGCTGGCAGAAGATCTTCAGCGACGATCCGCGGATCGGCTACTGGGCTCAGCACACCCAGTACCGGGACGCGATCGCGGCGGGTCAGACCCAACTCGGTCCGGCGGCGAACCTCGACCAGATGGAGGCGGTGGTACGCAACACCTTCATCCAGGGGACGCTCTCGATCCTCTTCGCCGTGCTCATCATCGTGATCCTGGCCGACGCCATCCGCGTCTGTGTGGCCCATCTGCGCAGTGGGCGGATCAGCGACAGCGAGCACCCGCACGAACCGTCGAAGGTCTTCGCGCCGGCCGGACTCTTCGCCACCGCCGAGGAGAAGCGGATCCAGCAGATGTGGGCGGAGCACCGCCCCGAGTCGCCGGAAGCGCCGGCGGTCCTGGCCGGCCGCGAATGACCGGGTCACCCGACCGCCGCGAGCTGCGAGATCGGGGCTACGCCAGGTCCGCGTGGGCGGCCGTGGGCCGCAGCTGCCGGCACGTCCTCTGGTACGTCAGGGAGGTCGTCGGCGAGAACGACTACGAGCGGTACGTGAACCATCTGCGCCGCCACCATCCGCAGACCCGACCGGTCTCCCGGAAGGTGTTCGAGCGCGACAAGATCCAACGGCTCGAGACCGGACCGAACACTCGCTGTTGCTGAACCAGCGGCGGTTCCGGCGCCTCAGGCGGCGGCGGGCGGTGGCTTCCACCCCTCCGGGCGGAACCGCTGCCCGCCGTGCGGTGTCCTCCCACACGGAGGTGCACCATGATGAAACTGATGAGAACGGCCGTCGTCCTGCTGCTCGCCGCGGCGATCGGCCTGGCGATCCCGTCTCCCGCCCGGGCGGGCGGCTGGGCGACCACGCTGCTCGACCCGCTGCCCGCGCGCTTCGAACCCGGCATCACGTACACGGTGGGGTACTGGGTGTTGCAGCACGGCTCCCACCCGTACAGCGGTGTCCTCGGCACCACTGCGCTGCGGCTGACCGACGACGCCGGCAAGGTGGCCAGCTACCCCGGCAAGGCACTGCCGGAGGCCGGGCACTATGCCGCCGCGGTGGTCTTCGGCCACTCCGGCACCTGGCGTCTGTCCAGCGTGCAGGGCGTCTTCGCCGACTACGAGATCGGCGAGGTCGTCGTACCCGGTGGATTGACCGTCCGGCCCACCCCGACGCCGATGGTCTGGAATCAGGGGGAGGAGGACCACTGGGGTGTGGTCCGGCCGCCGTTGGCCGCGGACGCGAAGCCGGCCCGGAACACCGCCGGAGCCACCCCCAGCCCACCGCCGACGATCGCCGTGGGTGCCGGATCGTCGGGCGGGGGCTTCGCGCCCGGTGTGCTGATCGGCGGTGGCGTGCTGGCCGTAGCCATCCTCGGCGTGCTGCTGCTCTGGTGGCCGACACCGAGGCTGAGGCTCACGCAGTTCGTGCGGCGAAGCCGTCGCGCGTGACCGTACCGTCGACCCTGATCGACCGGCACCGCCAGACACCCGTCACTGGCACAGCAACCGCTCGGGCAGCGTTCGCCGCGGCGGGTCCAGGCAGAGCCTGACCAGGCCAGGGGCAGCCGACGGTGACGGGCTGGTCGGAGCCGGATCGGTGGTCGAGGTTGGCGTCGGGGTTGGCGTCGGGCTCGGGGTCGGGGTCGGATCGGCGGTCGGAACCGGGCTGATGACCGGCGTCGGACGGGCGGTCGGGAGCCGAGCCGCGATCGGTGAGGCGGTGACCGTTCGTCTCGGCGTCGGGACGGGTGAGCCCACCGCCGCCGTACCGCCGGTGTGCTGGATTGTCGCCGGGCCGGTCGGCGGCGCGCCCGGCCTGCGGTCCGGCGCCGTCGGGGTGGCGAGGCTGCTCGTGGTGGCGTGGTTGCTCAGGGTGGCACTGCCGACCGCATCCGGTGCGTCGGTCACCCGGATGCCGGCCGGGCTGGGCTGCGCCCGGTGTGGTGGGCCGTCCGGTTCCGGTTCCGAGGTGCCCGCGGTCAGCGTCGCGCAGGCGAACGCGACGACGACGGCAGCGGTCACCAGGCGACCGGACGGCAGCGCGGGCAGCGGGGCGTGATCCGGCTCGGCCGGTGCCAGTGGCGCCGGCCGAGCCTCCCGGTGGGCGTGCAGCAGGGCGTCGACCTGCGCGACGATCGTGGTGCGTTCCCCGATGGCGGTGGCCAGGGCGAGGGTGAGGTAGAAGCGGAAGTTCACCGTCGCGGCGGCGGGTACCAGCAGGCCGGCGAGTTGGCCTCCGTCGGTGGTGTGCAACAGGGTGAGGGGAACGGTGGGATGGTGCGCCGGTCCCACTACGTCCGGAAAGCGCCATTGCCGCCGGCGGTGCTGCCCGGCGAAGGCCACCCGGTGGTTGGTCACGACCGCCATGCCGGAGTCGACGACGCGCAGACCCCCGGGCAGCGCGGGGCCGAGTATGTCGCTGCCGGCCGGGCCGATGCTCAGCCCGGGTGCGGGTAGTCCGAGGATGTGTCGCGCCTTGGCCTCGACCAGCTCGGCGGCGGGCAGCACCCGGTAGACGACCTCGTCGTCGTCAAGGTCCACCGGTAGACCGGTGCGCGGCTGGAGGCACCCGAGGAAGCCGGTCGCCTCGACCCGCAGGCGAACCAGCTCGTCGTCGCGGCGATGCCAGGCCATTACGTCCATGTCGTACGCGCGCCGCCTGCGACGGTTCTCCCGCGCTGCCCAGGCGAGTCGCCACCGCAGCGGGGTCGGCGCCGGGATCACGCTTCTGGCGGATCGTTTCGCCGTCATGTCCTGCACAACCGTCCGCGCGACGACCAGGACACGCGTGGTGACCTCACCTTCCCTTTGTTCCCGAGAGCCCCGGAATTGTCCTCCTTCCGCCGGTTCGGAGGCGTTCGCCTCGGCGTCGGTCAACTATCCCGACCGGTACGTACGGGTGGTCGACGGGGCGGTCCGCTTCCGCTCAGTCGGGCCGGTGGTTGTTGCCGCGCCCGGCCCGTTGGATGATGTGCTCCACCCACCGTTCGAACTTGCTGCTGCCCCCACCGAGCAGGCCGGACAGCTCGTCCTCGGTGACCGCGCCCCGCGCGGCCAGCGACTCCACCAGTGTGCGTAGCCGCCGGTGGTCGCCCTCCTCGGTCGACCCGGCGCCGGAACCGCCGGTGCCGAGGTGGCGTTGCAGGTCCTGCAGGATGTCCATCATCTGCGGCAGCGTCTCGATGACCTGCGACAGACCGGCCTCGCGCGGGCTGGACGAGCCGCGTAGCTCTTGCAGGGTGAGCGCGACCGACATCGGGGTGACCACGTCGGCACCCTCGCCGAAGGCGTCGATGGCCCGACCGAGCTGCTTCTTGGCGAGGTCCACACTGTCCAGATCGGTGTGGTCGATGAGGATCACCCGCATCCCCTGCACGTCGAAGGGCAGCTGCTGGTTCTTCGCCAGCAGTTGCACGAACGGCTTGCGCAGCGCGTGCCGGACCGCCAGTTCGTAGAAGACGTTGGGATTCTGGTCGGTCAGGTCGGCGATGACCAGCTCGTTCTGGATGATGTGGTCCAGCACCTGAGAGGTGATCATTCCCGCGCGCTCGATCTCGTCGCCACGCACGGCTACGAAGCCCCGCTCCTCCACCACCGGGCGGATGACGTGGTTCAGGATCTGGTCGCTGCGTTTGCGGATGTCCGATCCCTCGGGGCCGATCGGCGCGATCACGAAACACGCACGACGTGTCGACTGCTCGTGTTCCTCCCCCATGGACACAGCGTAATGGAGGCCGGCGAAACGCGTTGTCAACCGGTCGGGGCCCGATTCCGGTCCCACCGGTCCCGGTGCGCGTCCAGCAGCCGCCAGGCCGCGGCCGCCGCCCGCGGGGTGACCGGCTCCGTGGCCCAATGAGCGAGCACGCCGGCCATGCCGTCCACCAGGTGCCGGCCCACCGGGGTCAGCCGCCGCTGCATGGTCAGCACCCGCACGGTTTCGGCAGCCGCCCTGGTCCACCGGGCGAACTCCACCTCCGCGCGGTGCTGCGCCGCGCCGGCACCGGACACCCGCGCCTGCCGGCGCCAGAAACCCGCCACCCCAAGATGGGCGTACGCCCCGTGCAGCAGCCCGTCCAGCGGCCGTGGGTCGGTCCGCCACGGTGCGTAGAACAGCTCCGGCGGCCCCGGCCCTAGCAGGGCGAACATGTCGGTCAACGCGGCCAGTTTGGCGTGCTGGATCTCGTGGGCCAGCACGACGGCCGCCGCGCGGGCGTCTGGCGGCAGTGACATGGCCACCGATCCGAAGGCGTGGTGGAACGTGCCGCTGCGGCTGCCGCGCCGGGGCGCGGGTATCGGCACCAGCGCGCTCAACGCGCCGGAGATCTCCTCGGCTACCGGTCGGTGGTGGTCGACCAGGATCCGCCACGCCCCGTCGAGGCGGGACCGCCACGGGCCGGTGAACTCACCGCCGATCCGGTGGCCGGTGCCGAGCCCCGGCACGTACCGCCAGGTACGGGTGTCCACTACCAGGGACAATGGCAGTCCGCCGTGTGTGAGGTCCAGCCGGGGCACCGGATGCCAACGCGGGTCGGTCGACCGGCCGTCGCCGATGTCGATCCGCTCGCCCGCGCCGTACGCCCGCGCGCGTCCGCCGACGACCCGGACCCGGGCGCGGGTGGCGGCGGCCGGGAGGGTCGCGGTGCCGAGGCCGGGCAGGTCCAACCGGCCGGTCGCGCCGGGGGCGAGCGGGACGTCGAGATCGGCGTCCGCGCCGGCGCGGACCGCGGCGGTCGCCGCCACCGCGGCCAGCAGCCCGGGGTACGCCTCCGCCGACCGTCCCTCGCTCAGCAGTGACGCGGTGCCGAACGCCCATGCGGCGACCGGCGGATGCCCGAACGCCGTGGCGCGCTGCTGGAGTTGAAACTCGGCCAGCATCTTGTACGCCGCCTCGACCGCCGCCCGGTCGGGATGCCCCGTCTCCTGTAGCAGCAGGATGATCGCGCGTACCAGCAACACGGATTTGCTGTGTTGCGCGGCCCGCAACCGGGCCACGGCGTCGGCACCGCCGCGCCCGGCGGCGAGCTCGTCGAGGACCGACCTCGGTATCCGGTGCGTGCTGACAATCACCGCGCCGCCCTGGGCAGCACCGCGAGGTCCCGGCGCACCGCGCGCCCGATGTGGTCGATGAGGGCGTACAGGTCGGGGCAGTAGACCGACGGGTTGTCGAAGCCGTTGCCGGCGCGGTAACGGTGGGTGCGCAGCCCGCCGCCGCACACCCGGCGCAGGTCACAGGTACGGCAGGTCGCGCACAGGGCGTCCAGCCCGGCCTGCTGCGACCGCACCGCCGGCAGGTCGAGGGCGTCGTCGAACGAATCCCGCAGCACGTGCAGCCCGGTGCGGGCCGCGCCGGCGTAGGCGGCGGCGAGCGTGTCGTCCATCTCGATCGCCCCGTCGGTCTGCACCACCGCCACCGCCACCGGACTGGTGCCGACCCCGGCCATCCGCGAGGCGCCACCGAGCAGCACCTGGATGATCTCGTCGAAGAGGCGGATCCGCACGGGCGGCCCGGGCGCGTGGTACCACTGGTCGAAGACCGTGATCAGCCACTGTGCGTACGGGGTCTGCCGAAGCTGCGGCGCGCGGCCGGGCGGGGGAGTGCTCCAGGTGCCGTGCGGCAGCAGGAAGTCGACCGTCGGCGGCCGGTGCGCCAGCAGGCTGCGGTACGTGACGATCGGGTCGTTGCGTAGGTCGACAGTGCACAGCAGACCGTTGAACAGGTGGGGGTGGTCCGCGGTCAGCCGGCGCAGGGCGGCCTCGACGCGTTCGTGACTGCCCTGCCCGTCGGGCCGGCGCCGGTGCCGGTCGTGCGCGGTGCGATCACCGTCGAGGCTGATGCTCACCCGTACGTCGAGGCGATCGAAGAGCCGCAGGTACGCCTCGTCCAGCCGGACGCCGTTGGTCTGCACCGTCACCCGGGCCGGCACCGGCGCTGCGCCATGTCGGATCGCCGACACTGCGGACTCGACCCGGGCGGGCCCGGCCAGCAAGGGTTC